>CALGWX010000292.1 GCA_937936215.1 uncultured Burkholderiaceae bacterium
GCGGATGCCGAGCTGCGCCATGATCTCGCGCACTTCCTCGGCGACGAAGAAGAAGTAGTTGACGACGTGCTCCGGCTGACCCTTGAAGCGGCGGCGCAGCACCGGGTCCTGCGTGGCCACGCCCACCGGGCAGGTGTTCAAATGGCACTTGCGCATCATGATGCAGCCCTCGACCACCAGCGGCGCGGTGGCAAAGCCGAACTCGTCGGCCCCGAGGATGGCGCCGATCACGACGTCGCGGCCGGTCTTCATCTGGCCGTCGACCTGCACCGCGATACGGCCGCGCAGGCGGTTGAGCACCAGCGTCTGCTGCGTCTCCGCCAGCCCCAGTTCCCACGGCGTGCCGGCATGCTTGATCGATGACAGCGGCGAGGCGCCCGTGCCGCCGTCGTGCCCGGCGATGGTCACGTGGTCGGCCTTGGCCTTGGCCACGCCGGCGGCCACGGTGCCGACGCCCACTTCGCTCACCAGCTTGACGCTGATCGAGGCCTGCGGGTTGGCGTTCTTCAGGTCGTGGATCAGCTGCGCCAGGTCCTCGATCGAATAGATGTCGTGGTGCGGCGGCGGCGAAATGAGGCCCACGCCCGGCACCGAGAAGCGCAGCTTGGCGATGTACTCGCTGACCTTGTGGCCCGGCAGCTGGCCGCCTTCGCCGGGCTTGGCGCCCTGCGCCATCTTGATCTGGATCTGGTCGGCGCTCACCAGGTACTCGGCGGTGACGCCGAAGCGCCCCGAGGCGACCTGCTTGATCCTCGAGCGCAGCGAGTCGCCCGCCTTCAGCGGGATGTCGACCTCGACCCGGTCGCGGCCGAGCACGCCCGCCAGCGTGTCGCCATCGCGGATCGGGATGCCCTTGAGCTCGTTGCGGTAGCGCACCGGGTCCTCGCCGCCCTCGCCGGTGTTGCTCTTGCCGCCGAGGCGGTTCATGGCGATGGCCAGCACCGAGTGCGCCTCGGTGGAGATTGATCCCAGCGACATGGCGCCGGTGGAAAAGCGCTTGACGATCTCCTTGGCCGGCTCGACCTCGTCGAGCGGGATCGCCTTTTTGGGGTCCAGCTTGAACTCGAACAGGCCGCGCAGGGTCAGGCGGCGGCGGCTCTGGTCGTTGATGATCTGCGCGTACTCCTTGTAGGTCTGGTACGACTGGGCGCGGGTGGCATGCTGCAGCTTGGCGATCGCATCCGGCGTCCACATGTGCTCCTCGCCGCGCACCCGCCACTGGTACTCGCCGCCGGGATCGAGCATGTGCGCCAGCACCGGGTCGTCGGAGAAGGCGGCACGGTGGGTGCGGATCGCCTCCTCCATGACCTCGAACAGGCCAATGCCGCCGACGTTGCTGGCGGTGCCGCGGAAGTACTTGTCGACGAGGTCCTTCGACAGGCCCACCGCCTCGAAGATCTGCGCTCCGCAGTAGCTCATGTAGGTGGAGATGCCCATCTTGGACATCACCTTCTGCAGGCCCTTGCCGATCGCCTTGATGTAGTTGGCGATGGCCTTGTCGGTGTCCGCCTCGCTGGCCTGGTGCAGCGAGCGCAGCGTCTCCAGCGCGAGGTACGGGTGCACCGCCTCGGCGCCGTAGCCCGCCAGCAGCGCGAAGTGGTGCACCTCGCGCGCGCTGCCGGTCTCGACCACCAGCCCGGTCGAGGTGCGCAGGCCGGCATTGATCAGGTGCTGGTGGATGGCGCTGGTGGCCAGCAGCGCCGGGATCGCCACGTGGCCGGCGTCGAGGCTGCGGTCGGTGACGATCAGGATATTGAAGCCGGCCTTCACCGCGTCGACGGCCTGCGCGCACAGCGACGCCAGCCGCGCCTCGACACCCTCGTTGCCCCAGGCCACCGGGTAGCAGATGTGCAGCTCATAGCTGCGGAACTTGCCGGAGGCGTAGCGCTCGATCGAGCGGATCTTGGCCATGTCCTTGAAGTCGAGCACCGGCTGGCTCACTTCGAGGCGCATCGGCGGGTTGATGTTGTTGATGTCGAGAAGATTGGGCTTCGGGCCGATGAAGCTCACCAGCGACATCACCAGCTGCTCCCGGATCGGGTCGATCGGCGGGTTGGTCACCTGCGCGAACAGCTGCTTGAAGTAGTTGTAAAGCGGCTTGTTACGGTCCGACAGCACCGGCAGCGCGCTGTCGTTGCCCATCGAGCCGACCGCCTCCTCGCCCTGCAGCGCCATCGGCTCCATCAGCAGCTTCACGTCTTCCTGCGTGTAGCCGAAGGCCTGCTGGCGGTCGAGCAGCGGCACCTCGACGCGCGCCGCCGAGCCGATGCCGATTGCCGGCGGCGGCAGGTCGTCGAGCTTGACGCGGATGCGGCGGATCCACTCCTTGTACGGCTTGGCGGCCGCCAGCTGCGCCTTGAGCTCCGCGTCGTCGATGATGCGGCCCTGCTCGGTGTCGATCAGGAACATCTTGCCGGGCTGCAGCCGCCACTTCTTGACGATGCGGCTGTCGGGGATCGGCAGCACGCCCATTTCAGACGCCATCACCACCAGGTCGTCGTCGGTGACGATGTAGCGGGCGGGCCGCAGGCCGTTGCGGTCGAGCGTGGCGCCGATCCGCACCCCATCGGTGAAGGCGATCGCCGCCGGGCCGTCCCAGGGCTCGAGCATCGCCGCGTGGTACTCGTAGAAGGCGCGGCGGCCCTCGTCCATCAGCGTGTGCTGCTCCCACGCCTCGGGGATCATCATCATCACCGCCTGCGCCAGCGGGTAGCCGCCCATCACCAGCAGCTCGAGCGCGTTGTCAAAGCAGGCGGTGTCCGACTGCCCTTCGTAGATCAGCGGCCACAGCTTCTTCAGGTCGTCGCCGAGCACCGGCGAGCTCATCACCCCCTCGCGGGCGCGCATCCAGTTGAAGTTGCCCTTGACGGTGTTGATCTCGCCGTTGTGGGCGATCATCCGGTACGGATGCGCCAGCTCCCAGCTCGGGAAGGTGTTGGTCGAGAACCGCTGGTGCACCAGCGCGATCGCGGTCACGGCGCGCGGGTCGCGCAGGTCGGGGTAGTAGCGGCCGACCTGGTCAGCCAGCAGCAGGCCCTTGTAGACCACCGTGCGGCTGGACATCGACGGCACGAAGTACTCCTTACCGTGCTTCAGTTTCAGCGCCTGGATCTTGTGGCTGGCGCGCTTGCGGATGACGTAGAGCTTGCGCTCGAAGGCGTCCGGCACCATGACGTCCGGACCCCGGCCGATGAAGATCTGGCGGATGCGCGGCTCGCGGTTTTTCACCAGCGGCGACATCGGCATGGTGTGGTCCACCGGCACGTCGCGCCAGCCCAGGACCACTTGCCCTTCCTCGCGCACGGTGCGCTCGAGCTCCTGCTCGCAGGCCAGCCGCGAGGCGTGCTCCTGTGGCAGGAAGATCATGCCGACCCCGTATTCGCCCGGCGGCGGCAGTTCGATCTCGACCTTGGCCAGTTCCTCGCGGTACAGCGCATCCGGGATCTGGATCAGGATGCCGGCGCCGTCACCGCACAGGGGATCGGCCCCCACCGCGCCGCGGTGGTCGAGGTTCTGCAGGATCAGCAGCGCCTGCTCGATCAGCGCGTGGCTGGCGCGGCCCTTGATGTGCGCCACGAAGCCGACGCCGCAGGCGTCGTGCTCCTGGCCCGGCGCATAAAGCCCCCGGCGCGCGGCAAGTTCAACGGTGGGGTGGTCTTCGTGGCGTTCCATCGGCATCTCCAGACTCCAGAGCCGCAATTTACTGCGCCGCACCACGCGCCACAACCCAAAAAATCGGGGTCAGACTCCAATTTTCTTGCGGCGTTTAAGCAAGGATAAAAAATTGGGGACAGAGTCGGCGCGAACTCTGTTACCGAAGCGGCAGGTTCAGCTGGCGGGCTTGCGCGGCCGGCCCGGTCGGCGCGGCGCCGCCGGCCGGCCGGCTTCGAGCTCGACGCTGGCCGCGAATTCCTCCCGCCCCAAGGCCCAGCCACGATGGGTGGCATAGCGGATCGAATCGATCTCCACCGCCGCCTGCTCGGTCTCAAACAGCCGCCGGTACGCCAGTTGCCGGTCGAACGGGGTGTTGCCCAGCGCCCAGTAGGCCGCATGCTCGGTGACCAGCGGGTCCGGGCGCAGGCCGACGTAATGGGCGTGGCTCGACCAGCGAAAGAGCCCGGGCTCCGCGGCCAGGCCAGCGCGCACCGGATTCATGTCGATGTAGCGCATGCAAGCCAGCAGGTAGCGATCGGTCTCGACCACGGTGGACCGGTAGCGGCCCTCCCAGAGCGTCCCGGTGCGGTGGTGCCGGTCGTTGAATCGCCGAACGTAGCGGCGACCCAACGCCTGCATCACGCGGCCGAGCGTCTCCCGCTCCGGCGGCGTGGCCAGCAGGTGCACGTGATTGGGCATCAGCACATAGGCGTGGATGGCGAGGCGGTATGCCTGCGCCAGGTCCGCCAGTTCGCGCAGGTACAGGGCGCGGTCGAACTCGTCGACGAAGATCGACTGCCGGTTGTTGCCGCGCTGGATCAGGTGGTGGGCAAGCCCGGGGGCGGTCAGTCGCGGCAGGCGAGCCATTGGTGGCGGCGCTGGCAAGAGCGCCGGAAATCGGAGTCTGACCCCGATTTTCTCACTTGATCCAAATGCGCTCTTCGCCGGTGTCGACGTGAACGAAGCCCTGGTTCAGGTACATCCCGACACCGCCCTGGCCGAACAGGCTGGCCATGCCCGCCAGACGCGCCAGCGGCACGCCGGGAACGACGATGTCGGCCGCCTTCCCGAGGACGTGGCGGGAATTCAGCGCCGCGCCCTCGGTGCGCCAGTTGGTGGCGAAGGTGCGGTACCCCGAATTGATGACGATCGGCTGCCGCACGCCGTTGAAGGCGAGCCAGTTTTGCAGCCCGCAAAGGACGTCCAGCAGCCGCAGCGACATGGCGAAGCTCTTGTTCGCCTGCACGTCGCGCAGCAGCCAGCAGATCTCCTTGTAGGCGTCGCCGTCGTAGCCGAACTCCGGCGTCCAGTAGGTGCTGCGCAGCTGCGTCTCGCCACGCACGAGCCACAGCGACCGCGCCCCCTGCAGCAGGCGGGCGCGCCAGTCCTCCGTCACGCGCGACGCGGCGGCAGGTGATGGCGCCGCCGGGGCCGCCCCTGACGCTGCGGGCTCGGCCGCGAGCACGAGCGCCGGACGAGTGAGGCCAGCGGCGGCAACGCAGCAGGCGCAACCAAGCAGGCCGCGCCGACCGTGATCGACCGAGAAACCCATGCTGCCGCCCGACGTGTTGACCGCGGCGCAAAGTTTAGGCCGGCCGCCTGCCTCCGGCCCGCCCGGCGATCAGATCTCGCCGACCGCGAACAGCCGCCGATGCTCCTTGATGGCATAGCGGTCGGTCATGCCCGCGACGTAATCGGCGATCGCCCGCGGCCCGTCGCGCTCAACCCGGCGGCGATGGTCCGGCGGCAGCAGCCGCGGCTCGCCCAGGAACGCATCGAACAGCTCGCGCACGATCCGCTTGGCCTTCTCGGTCATGCGCATGACCTGGAAGTGCCGGTACAGGTGGTCGAAGAGGAAGGACTTCAGCGCATCGGCCTCGGCGCGGACCGGCTCCGAAAAGGCCACCAGCGGCGGCGCGGCGCGCACGTCGTCGATCGACGCCGGCGCCGCGCCTTCGATCCGGCGCCGCGATTCGGCTAGCAGGTCCACCACCAGCGCGTTGATCATCCGCCGCACCGTCTCGTGGATCAGCCGCCGCTCGGGAAGCCCGGGGTGTTCGGCGCGCAACGCCCGCGCGTGGCGGGCGAAGATCGGCACCTCGTCCAGTTGCGCCAGCTTCAGCAGGCCCGAGCGCAGGCCGTCGTCGATGTCGTGGTTGTTGTAGGCGATCTCGTCGGCGAGGTTGGTGATCTGCGCCTCCAGCGACGGCTGCCGTCGCAGCAGGAAGCGCTCGCCCAGCGCCCCGAGGCGGCGCGCGTTGTCGGGCGAGCAGTGCTTCAGGATCCCCTCGCGGGTCTCGAAGCACAGGTTCAGGCCGTCGAAGGCCGCGTAGCGCTCTTCGAGCTCGTCGACCACGCGCAGCGACTGCAGGTTGTGCTCGAAGCCGCCGTACGGGCGCATGCAGTCGTTCAGCGCGTCCTGGCCGGCGTGGCCGAAGGGCGTGTGGCCGAGGTCGTGCGCCAGCGCGATGGCCTCCACGAGATCCTCGTTGGCTCGCAGCGCACGCGCCAGCGCGCGGGCGATCTGCGCCACCTCCAGCGAGTGCGTCAGCCGGGTGCGGAACAGATCGCCTTCGTGGTTGACGAAGACCTGCGTCTTGTATTCCAAGCGCCGGAACGCGGTGCTGTGCACGATCCGGTCGCGGTCGCGCTGGAAGTCGGTGCGGGTGGCCGCCGGCGCCTCGGCATGCACGCGGCCGCGGCTTGCGGCCGAGCGGGCGGCATACGGCGCCAGGTGTGCTTCGCCGTCGTTCACCGGTAACCGCCTGCGGCCAGGGTGGCCTGCAGCGCGTCGGACGGCACGGTGCGCTGGATGGCGCGGCCAATGCGCTCCAGCACGATGAAGCGGATCTCGCCCGCCTCGGCCTTCTTGTCGCCGCGCATCGATTCGACCGCCGCCGCCCGCGACAGACCTTCGATGCGGTTTGGCAGGCCGGCGGCGGCAACGGCCGCTTCGATGCGCGCCACGGCGGCGGCCTCGAGCAGCCCCAGACGCCGCGACAGGTCGGCCGCCAGGCACAGGCCGCAGCCGACCGCCTCGCCGTGCAGCCAACGGTCGAAGCCGGTGAGCGCCTCGATCGCATGGCCGAAGGTGTGGCCGAGGTTCAGCAGCGCCCGCTCGCCGGATTCCCTCTCGTCGCGGGCGACGATCGCCGCCTTGATTTCGCACGAGCGCGCGATCGCCGCCGTCAGCGCCTGCTCGTCGCAGGCGCGCAGCCGCGGCAGGTCGCGCACGGTCTGCTCGAAATACGCCGCGTCGGCGAGCAGCCCATGCTTGAGCACCTCAGCCAGCCCCGCCGACAGTTCGCGCGCGGGCAGCGTGCGCAGCGTGTCGGTGTCGGCGACGACGGCCTGCGGTTGATGAAATGCGCCAATGAGGTTCTTGCCGCGCGGATGGTTCACACCCGTCTTGCCGCCGACCGAGGAATCGACCTGCGCCAGCAGCGTCGTCGGCACCTGCACGAAACGGATGCCGCGCATGAAGATCGCCGCCGCGAATCCAGCCACGTCGCCAACCACGCCGCCGCCGAGCGCGACCAGCACGCTCTTGCGATCGGCGTTCAGCGCGAACAGGGCTTCGAGCACGGCCTCGGCCGCGTGCAGGTCCTTGCCCGTCTCGCCGCCGGCCAGCTCGAACACGGCCACCGGCGCCAAGCCTTCGAGCGCGGCTCGCGCCCGCGCCGCGTACAAGGGGCCAACCCGCGTGTCAGTAGCGATCAGCAGCCGCGACGGCCGCAGCGGCCGGACGAACTCGCCGAGCCGGTCCAGCAGGCCGGCGCCGATGTGGATGTCGTAAGGATGGCCCGCGAGTTCGACCGTGACGCGACGCATGCGGCGATTCTATTGGCCACCGCCGTCGCCCCGCTCAGCTGCCGCGCAGCACCGCCGCGACCTGCGGGTCTTCGAGCAGACGTGCCACCAGCCGATTGGGATTGCCGGCACCCGACTGCACGGTGACGTGCGCCACCTGCGCGTACAGCGCCTCACGCTCGGCCAGCAGCTGGGCGATGCGACCGCGGCGGTCGCCGGTCTGCAGCAGCGGCCGGGCGCGGTCCTTGGCCGTGCGGCGCAGGATCTCGTCGGCCGAGGCGCGCAGGTAGATCACCAGGCCGCGGCTGCGCAGATGGCGCCGGTTGTCCTCGGCGAGGATCGCGCCGCCGCCCGTGGCCAGCACGGTGCGTGGCCGCTGCGTCAGCTCATCGATCAGCGCCGCCTCACGGCGGCGGAAACTTTCCTCGCCCTCCAGCTCGAAGATCGTGGCGATCGACACGCCGCTGCGCGCCTCCAGCTCGCGGTCGCAGTCGATGAACTCGAAGCCGCAGCGCCGCGCCAGCAGCCGACCGACCGTCGACTTGCCGGCGCCCATCATGCCGATGAGGAAGAGGCGATCAGGTTGCAATGGCGGCCGCGAAATGCCGTCGGCGGAAGGCTCAGCGACTCCGCATACAAGCGCTGGGGAAAATCCGACGGCGACTTTGGCGGGCCCGCCGCGAAAAGTGCCCTGCGCGAATGCACTCGCTGTGCCGGCAATACCCTCAGTAGACGACGCTGATGGGCGGCAGCAGCGTTTCGCGCCCCAGCGGTGTTTTCACCGTGATGCGAAGGAACTTCAAGCCTTGGCCTTGGCAGCGCTTGACCGTCGGATCCCCCAAGGTGGGCTCAGCGGGCACAGCAAGTTGGATAGTCACGCGCGTGGGACTCACCGTATTCGCGACCGGGCTGCCAAAGATCTCCGAATCGAGCGAGGTCGAAACCGTGGTGCCCGCGGGCATCGGATTGCCGTTCACATCGACCAGCGTGAAAGAGAAAGCGCCTTCACAGGATTCGGCTGGACCGGTCAGCCTGACCTCGGCCGGAAGATCCGGCGAAAACGCGGTGGAGCCTGCAAGCACGATCTGCCCCACGCCACGAACATGTGCAAGGCCCCAGACCCCGTCGCACGTATCGGGAACGCCGGGCACAGCCAACGGATGCGGCAAACAGGCGCCGCGACCGATCGGGTTGTAGGCGATGAACTCCTCGCCGCTGTCAAAGACATCGTTCAGATTCGCATCGACGAAAGCATTCCCCAAATCACCGAAAGGCTCCCCCGCGTCATAGCGATTGTTGCCATTCAAGTCCGTGAAGTTCTCCTCGCCAACCGCCCAGGCAAGAATCGCCACACGACCACTCTGAGGACGATTGGCCTGACTGCTGAAGGTGACGGAACAAGCGCCGCCGGTCGTTCGGCACGATGGCTCGATCGCGGCCCCGGCGGAGCGGAAATTGATGGTAGTTCCGTCAGGAACCGGATTGCCGATACGGTCGGCCGCACGAATCGTCACCTTGGTCGACGTGCCGTCGACGTCCCATCCCTCGATGTTGAATGTCTCGACGGACAGACTGAATCGGCTTTGGGCCGGGAGCCCGGTCTGAATGGTCAGGAGACTCGACAGCGCGCTCAGTCCCCCGCCTTCGGCCGTCGCCGCGACCCGCACCGGTCCCGGCTGCGTGCCTGCAACGACGCTGACCCGCACCGTGCCGTCCTGCGCCGTGCGCTTGGTCACCGGGCCGGCCTGGCCGTCGAGCGTGACTCCGCCAACTGGCGTCGCAAGGCTGAGCGTGACGGGCAGTTCTGAAACCGGTTGTTGCGCCGCATTGACGGCCCGAAAGATCACCAGCGAGGATGGCGACCCACCAACGCCAGAGACCGAGATCACGTCGGGGGTCGCGCTGACGAATTGCAGCGCCACCGGCGGCGCCCTGAGAATCGTGACGGCAGTCTGAACCGCGGCGGCGCCATCGGCGGAGACCGTAATGGTGTCCGTCCCGCTGCACCCCTTGTCCGTGTAAACAGCCGTAGCGGTCCCGTTGACGGTCATGACGGAGGCCGGCAGCGAAGCCAGGCCGTTCGTCGCGCAGGGGGAAGTGAAGCGGACCATCACGGGGACCGAACTGGGCACCCCCAGGATCTGCGCCGATATCGCCGCCGTCTGCAATGGCTCAATCGACTGCGGCGACACCCCGACCGTCCCAATGGTCACCGGCAAGGCGCCAACCTGGAAAGATGCGCTTGCCGACGGCGAATTGAGTTCGCTGAGAGCCGTCGCACTGACCGTGCCGGCGCCCTGCGCCGTGACCCCTGCCGCTTGCAGCGTGACCGACAACTTGCCGTTGGCATCGGTGATGCCAGTGCCGGATGACGGCGAAAAAACCGCCACCGGGCTGCCGCCGCCCGCGGTCGTCAGCGAGAACTGCACCAGCGCATTGGCGATGCCACGGCCCGAAGCGTCCGTCACAGTGGCGATCGCGTTGACAGGAGAGGCGAGCGTCAAGGAGTTTCGCGGCTGCCCGGTTGCAGGATCAACCAGATCCAACTTGACGATCGGGCCGCGCGGCGGCTGCCCCGTTGCGACGACCTGAAAACTGGCGCTGCCGCGCGTCGCGTCGGACAGGCTGAGGGCCGTGGCCGTGATCGTGCCGCCACCTTCTGCGCTCTCGCTCGCCGCGAGCAACGTGACCGAAAACTTCCCATTCGCGTCGGTGACGCCACTGCCGGAGGCGGGAGAGACAACGGCGGGCGTCCCGCTGCCGGCGAATTCCGTCGTGAATTGAATCAAAGCGTTGGCGACGGGGCGGCCGTTGGGCCCGGTCAACGTCGCCGTTGCCGTCAGTGGTGCCGTGGCGGTAAGTATGTTGCGGCTCGCGCCTGAACTGTCCGTCAATGAAACGGATAGCGTGGACACCCGCTGCGCCGGTGTGGTGGCCCCCGGCGCCTCGCTGCCGCCGCAGCCGGCGACGAGCGCCGCCCCAACAAGCACCATCACAGCGAACTCAATGCGCCGCCAGATGTTCCTCAGCACGCCGCGAGGAGCGGCAGACAAGTTACCCATGCGCAAAGTCTCCGAACTCGAAAAAATTCTTGGGACAAGCGAGGCGCTAGCGGCCCAATGCCTGCCCCGTCACCTGCCCGGTGACGATCCGCGGCGTAATGAAGATCAACAGCTCGCTGCGATCGCTGATCGTGCTGCGGCTCCTGAACAAGGCGCCGAGATACGGCAGGTCGCCCAACAATGGCACCTTGGTGACTGTATTGCGCTCTTGCTGCTCGAAGATGCCGCCCAGAACGACGGTGCCGCCGTTGTCGACCAGCACCTGGGTTTGCACGTTCTTGGTGTCGATCGCCGGGCCGGCCAGCGTTTCCTGGCCGCGGCTGTCCTTGTTGACCTTCACGTCGAGGAACACCGAGCCTTCGGGCGTGATCTGCGGCGTGACTTCGAGCCGCAGGGTGGCCTTCTTGAACTGCACGTCGGTATTGCCAGCAGTGCTTGCCGCTTGATAGGGGATTTCGGTGCCCTGCTCAATCACCGCCTTGACCTTGTCGGCCGTGATCACACGCGGGCTGGAGATGATCTTGCCGCGCCCATCGGCTTCGAGCGCGGTCACCTCGAGCGTCAGGAAGCGCGACAGCGACGCGTTAAACAGGGTGAGCGCCGCGCCGGCGGGGCTGAAGCCGCCGATCGCCGCCGCCGGCAGGTTGACGAAGTTGGCATTGCTGGTGATGCTGGGCGTAGCGACAGAGCCAGCGCCTCCCGGCGTGGCGGTGACGGTGTTGACGGCACCGCCTGGACCGGTTGAGGTCGTCGCGCCCGGCCCGCCGCCGGTGCCATAGACGCCCGAGCTGCCAATCTCGCGCGGGTAGCCGCTGGAGCCGCCCAGCCGCACGCCGAGGTTGCGGCTGAAGCGGTCGTCGGCCTCGACGATGCGCGCCTCGATCAGCACCTGCGGCACCTGCACGTCGATCTTCTGCAGCAGCCGGCGCACCTCCTCCAGCCGGGCGGCCGTGTCGCGGACGAACAGCTGGTTGGTCCGGGTGTCGACCACCACCGTGCCGCGCTTCGACAGCATCCGCTGCTGGCCGTCGATCAGCAGCTTGCGGACGTCCTCGGCCTTCTGGTAATTGACGACGAAGCTCTCCGCGCGCAGCGGCTCCAGGTCGGCGATGGCCTGCCGCGCCTCGAGGTCGAGCTTCTCCTTGGCGGCCAGCTCATCGCGCGGGGCAACGATGATCACGTTGCCGTTCTTGCGCATGTCCAAGCCCTTGCTCTGCAGGATGATGTCGAGCGCCTGGTCCCACGGCACGTCCTTCAGGCGCAGCGTGATCGCGCCGCCGACCGAGTCGCTGGTGATGATGTTCAGATCCGTGAAGTCGGCGATCACCTGCAGCAGCGCGCGCACGTCGACGTTCTGGAAATTGAGCGACAGCCGCTCGCCCTGGTAGCCAGCGCGGGTGCCCTGGATCAGGCGGGTCGGGTCCTCCTTGACCGGCTTGACCTCGACCACGAAGCGGGTGTCGCTCTGGTAGGCGTTGTATTCCCAGACCCCGCGCGGCTCGATCACCATCCGCACGTTGCCGCCCTGCTGCGACGTGGTCACCATCGTCACCGGCGTGCCGAAGTCCGTCACGTCGAGCCGGCGCCGCAGCGAATCGGGAACCGTCGTGCCGACGAAGTCGACCACGACGCGATTGCCCTGCTCGCGGATGTCGACCGTGGTGTTCGGATCCGACAAGTCGACCAGCACTCGCCCTTCGCCCTCGGCGCCGCGGCGGAAGTCGACCGCGCGCAGCGCGCGCGGCGCAGCCGGCGCAGCCGCCGGCGCCCCCGCAGCCGCGGGAGGCGGTGCAGCGGCAAAGGTGGTGGCGTCGACCATGCCGCCGAGGGCGACCTGGACCGTGTTGCCACTGACGGAAACCGCGTGGTTGATCGGGCGGCGCAGGTTGAGCACGACCCGCGTGCGCTCCTGCGCCTGCACGATGTTGACCGAGCGCAGGTCGCCTTGGTTGAACTCGACCGCGTTGCGGCCGACGCGGTTCGCCGTGCCCGGCAGGTCGATGGCGATCCGCGCCGGGTTGGCGATCGAAAAGCTGGGCGGAACGTCTTTCAGCGGCGACGTCAGCGTGATCGTCAACAGCACCCCGGCGGCCGTCTGCGTGGCCTCGACGCGCTCGACGGCGTTGGCGGCGGCCGCGGACTGCGCGCGCGCCGTGGGCGCCACGAACAGCGGCACTGCGCCCACCAGCAGACTCGTCGCAAGGAACAGAAGGTGGACAGCCATCCTCATCGCTTGCTCCCGGTTGGCGCGGCTTCCTGCAACTCGAGCTTGGCGAGCCGCTCAACCCACTCGCCGGCCGCGTCCTGCACGATTTCCTTGATCTGCACCTCGGTCTCCGTAATGCGCGTGATCAGTCCGAAGTTCTGGCCAACGTAGTTGCCAACACGCACCATGTGGGTGGCGCCGCCGGTCGACAGCAGCGCGACATCGACGTTGTTCTGCCGCATCGTGCCGACCATCTTGATCTGGTCGAGCGGAATGCCTTCGAGCACCTCGCGCCGCCGCTCCAGGTCGGGCCGGATCGTGGAAGCGCTGGCGCGCACCTGTTGCTGCCGCGACACCGCCATCAGCACCTTCTGCGCGTCGAACGGGTCGATCAGGTTGCGGCTCTCGTAGCTGAACGGCACGAACTCCTTCGGCGCCGGCACGGTCTGCGTCACCGGCCTGACCTGCTGCCGCACTTCCGCCATCCACTGGCGCAGTTCGGCCTCGTTCGAAGGCGCGCAGCCGGCCACGGCGGCGGCGATTGCCAACATCAGGGCAGTTCGGGTCGACATCGGCATCACGTCACTTCTTGGCCGGCGCCTGCGCCTTGCGCTGCGCCGCCAGTTCCTCGTCGTCGAGGTAGCGGTAGGTCTTGGCGGTCGCATCGAGCGCGAGCACGCCATCGCGCAGCGCCGTCAGGTTCAGGTTGTTCAGTGTCACGATGCGAGGCAGGTTGGCAATGTCGCCGGCGAACGCCCCCAGGTCGTGATAGCGGCCCGAGACGCGCACCGAGATCGGCAGTTCGGCGTAGTAGTCCTTCAGCGTCGTCTGCCCGGGCTTGAACAGCTCGAACTGCAGGCCACGGCCGATCCCCGCCTGGTTGATGTCCGACAGCAACTGGTCCATCTCCGCCTTGCTCGGCAGCTGTTTTTCCAGCGTCAGCACATACTGGCTGACCAGTTCCTTCTGGCGGCGCAGCTCGTCAAGATTGACCGCCTGCTGCAGCTTGGCGCGGTACTGGTCCTTCAGCGATTGTTCCTCCGCCTGCAGCCGCTCCAGTTCCGCGATCTGGGGGTCCCACAGCAGGAACTTGCCGACGACGGCGCAGACGACCACCACCCCCACCCACACCGTGACGCGCGGCAGCAAGGGCCACGTGCCGATGTTCTCGAACGTCAGGCCCTGGAATTGGGCAAGCCACTTGCGCGTGTCGATGGCCATAAGGGGGTCGGCTGCGGGCGGTTGCGGGGCTACTTCTTCTTGCCGGCCGGCGCCGGGGCCGCACTCGCCTGCTGCAACTGGGCGCGCTCCGGCGTGGGCTTGAGCGAAAAGTTCAGCGAGAACTCGAAGACGCGCCGCTGCAGGCCGGCAGGCTGCTGCCCGGACACGCGGATCTCGACCAGTTCCGGTCGCTCCAGGTACTTCGAATTCGACTGCAGGTTGCGCAGGAACTCCGAGACACGCTCGTTGGACGCAGCCCAACCGGCCACGCTCACGCGCCGGCCCTCCTGTTTGACCGCCCGCAGGTAGATGCCCTCCGGCACTTGGCGGGCCAGTTCATCCATCAGATAGACGGGCTGGTTGCGGTCGGCCTGAAGATCCTCGACCGCCTGCTGCCGCGCCCGCAACGATTCGATTTCTTGCCGCAGCGTTGAGATTTCGCGGATCTGCAGGTCGAGCTTGCGGTTCTCGGAGCGGATGAACTCGTTGCGTTCGCTCTGGCTAGCGATCCGCCCCTGCAGCACGCTCCACACCCCCGCCACCAGCGCAATGCCTGCCAACAGGCTTACCGCGGTCAGGAAAAAGAAGGCCTTCTTCTGGCGCTCGCGCCGCTCGGCGCGATGCGGCAGCAGGTTGATGCGGATTCTCATCGCGCCCCCCGGCCCGAGAAGGCACGTGCCCACATGGCGGGCCTCATCAGGGCACCCTGCTTCGCGCTCTGGCGGCCGGCGTCAGCGAAGCGCACCCCGTGCCGTTGCTGCGCGGCATCACTGGGCACCACGCCGCCTTTCACGATCCGTTCCATCGTCGCCTGGCCGCTGCGCATCATTCGTCGAACCTGCGCATCGCCAGGCCGCAGGGCGTCAGCAGCGCCGGCGCATCGAGCCGCAACTGTTTCTCGCGCACGCTGCTGGCGATCTCTATGCCCTTGAAGGGCGAGATGACGGCGGTCGGCACCTGGGAGCGCTCCATCAGCTCGTCGGCAAGACCGGTGAGGATCGCCGAGCCGCCGGCGAGCATGATCTGGTCGATCCGCGTGTAGGGGGTCGAGGTGAAGAAGAACTGCAGCGCCCGCGTGATCTCGGTGACCGCCGCCTCGACGAAGGGGCGGAGCACGTCCGACTCATAGTTTGCCGGCAGGTCGCCGCTGCGCTTCTTCTG
Organism: uncultured Burkholderiaceae bacterium; assembly: GCA_937936215.1. Classification (GTDB taxonomy): domain Bacteria; phylum Pseudomonadota; class Gammaproteobacteria; order Burkholderiales; family Burkholderiaceae_F; genus JADJWR01. The sequence goes on from CALGWX010000292.1 coordinate 15,115, forward strand.
CTCGGCATCGTCGATCGAAATGCCGTAGGCGCGGGCGATGTCGCTGGTCAGCTGCTGGCCGCCGAAGGGCTGGTCGCGCTCGTAAATGGCCTCGCCGTCGTGCATCACGGTGGTGATGGTCGAGTTGGCGCCGATATAGAACGCCGCGATCACCAGCCCCTCGCCCTTGTTGGGCAGCTGCTCGATCAGCCGTTCCAGCGCGCCGCGCATGGCATAGGACTCGACGTCGATCACCAGCGGCTTCAGCCCCGCCATCTGCGCCACCGCCATGCGGTCTTCGACCTTTTCCTTGCGCGAGGCGGCGATCAGCACCTCGACGTCGTCAGGCGAGTTCGGGATCGGCCCCAGCACCTGAAAGTCGAGACTCACTTCGTCAAGCGCGAAGGGAATGTACTGATTCGCCTCGCTTTCGACCTGCATCTCCATTTCCTCCTCGCGGAGGTTGGCGGGCAGGGCGATCCGCTTGGTGATGACGGCCGAGGTCGGCAGCGCCATCGCCACGTTCTTGATCCGGGTGCCGGACCGGCGCCAGGCGCGCTTGACCGCCTCGGCGACGACGTCGATCTTGTCGAAATTGCCGTCGACCACCGCGCCCCGCGGCAGCGGCTCGATCGCGTACCGCTCCAGCCGGAGCACGCCGGCAGGGGTGCGAGACAGCTCGACCAGCTTCACGCTCGAGGAGCCGATGTCGAGCCCGATCAGCGGCGGCGTCTTGCTCGACAGAAACGGCAATTCGAATGGCAAGGCAACGCTCCTCTGCAGCGGCAACTGAACTCACTACGCTCGGCCAGCCGAGCCAGTCCGACAGCGTTGGACAAGCCCCGCACCGACACCCGGGCAGACGCCGACCAGCGACGACTTTCCCTTATTTTTCGGGCGCTTATCGCAGGTTTGTTGGATGGTACTTGAAATGCTATCAACAGGCGCAAAAATTCCACAAGCCCGACGTACGGACGAGTGAGGACTCGGTCACTTGGACGATGGCCCGCCGCGGAGAAGGCCGAATGGCTTAGGCCGTCACTCGGCGCGCCCGCTGGCCGGGAACCTTGGCGCGTACACTTTCGGGGCCTTCCTCGCGAGTGACGCGCGTTCGGGTGCGGCGAGCGAGTCGCGCCGCCCACGGTTGTAGTCGTTGCCCTTCCCGGCCCTCAGCTGCCGGTCCGTTTGACCTAAGTTGATGATCTCTGCCCCGATGCAGCATTTCCGCAACGCCCCGTGGTGGGCGCGCGCGCTGCTGGGCATCGGCGCGGCCGGGGCGGCGGCATTCAGCGCGGCGGCGCTTCTGCTGGCGTTTGTGTTTGCCCTCACTTACGCCAACCTGCCGCCGATCGACACGCTCACCGACTATCAACCGCGCATCCCGCTTCGCGTCTGGACCGCCGACGGCGTGCTGATCGGCGAGTTCGGCGAGGAGCGGCGCGACTACGCGCCGATCCAGCAGGTGCCGAAGCGGGTGCAGCAGGCGATCTTGGCCGCCGAGGATGACGCCTTTTACCGCCATCGCGGCGTCGACTACACCGGCCTCGCGCGCGCAGCGATCGCCAACTTCGCCTCCGGGCGGCGCGGCCAGGGCGGCAGCACGATCACCATGCAGGTGGCGCGCAACTTTTACCTCAGCTCCGAGCGCAGCTACCTGCGCAAGCTGTATGAGATCGCGCTGGCGTTCAAGATCGAGTCCGAACTGTCCAAGGACCGCATCCTGGAGGTCTATGTCAACCAGATCTTTCTCGGCCAGCGCGCCTACGGCTTCTCGGCCGCGGCGCAGACCTACTTTGGCAAGAAGCTGGCCGACCTGACCGTGGCCGAGGCGGCGATGCTCGCCGGCCTGCCCGCCGCGCCGAGCGCCTACAACCCCTGGACCAACCCACGGCGGGCCAAGGCCAGGCAGCAGTACGTGCTGAACCGGATGCGGCAGCTCGACTTCATTACTGCCGCCGAGTACGAGGCCGCGCTGGCCGAGCCGTTGACGCCGCGCCACGCGCTGGCCGCCGCCTCGCCCCACAGTGCAACGCCGACGTCCGTGCGGCCGCAGCAGTACGCGCAGTTCGCCGCCGAGATGGCGCGGCAGGCGGTGTTCGAGCAGTTCCGGGAGGAGGCCTACACCCTCGGACTGAACGTGCATACGACGCTGGTGAGCAGCGAACAGGCCGCGGCCTACGAAGCGGTACGGTCGCAGGTCATCGGCTACGACCGCCGCTACGGCTACCGCGGTCCGGAAGCGTTCATTCAGCTGCCGTCCGACCCGGCGCAGCGCGAACAGCGCATCGAGGACGCGATCGTCGAGGCCATCGACAGCCCGAACCTCGTCCCTGCCGTCGTTCTGGAGGCCTCGCCGCAGAAGGTGCGCGCCGTCATCGAGGGCGGCGCCGAGATCGAGGTCACCGGCGAGGGACTGCGGTTTGCCTCCCGCTCGCTCGACGCCAAGGCGCAGCCGTCGCGCCGCATCGTGCCGGGCGCGCTGATTCGCGTCTCGCGGACCGCGAAGGGCCAGTGGGAGATCGCGCAGCTGCCGCAGGTCGAGGCCGCATTCGTTGCCGCCGACGCGCGCGATGGCTCGGTGCGGGCGCTGGTGGGCGGCTTCGACTTCAACCTCAACAAGTTCAACCACGTCACGCAGGCGTGGCGCCAGCCCGGCTCCAGCTTCAAGCCGTTCGTCTACTCAGCGGCGCTGGAACGCGGCTTCATGCCTAGTACGCTGATCAACGATGCGCCGATCGCGGTGGATCCGGCGCTGACCGGCAACCAGTTGTGGGAGCCGAAGAACTACGACGGCAAGTTCGACGGCCCGCTGCGGCTGCGGCAGGCGCTGGCGAAGTCCAAGAACCTCGTGTCGGTGCGGATCATCCAGGCGATCGGGCCCGAGTACGCGCAGAAGCACATCGTTCGCTTCGGCTTCGACCCGGCGCGGCACCCGCCCTTCCTGACCATGGCGCTTGGCGCCGGATCGGTGACGCCTTGGCAGATGGCCGGCGCCTATGCCGTCTTCGCCAACGGCGGCTATCGCGTGCCGCTGGTGCTGATCGACCGCGTGACGGACTCGAAGGGGCGGGTCCTGATGGAAGCCAGCCGCGGCCAGGCCGGCGACGAGCGCCTGCGCGTGCTCGACGCGCGCAACGCCTATGTGATGGACAGCCTGATGAAGGACGTCACGCGCTACGGCACCGCCGCCAGCGCCTCGCGCCTGCGCCGCGACGACATCGCTGGCAAAACCGGCACCACCAACGACTCGCACGACGCCTGGTTCGCCGGCTACGGCGGCGGCATCGTCGCGGTCTCCTGGATGGGCTTCGATCAGCCGCGGCCGCTCGGCGACCGCGAAACCGGCGGCGGGCTGGCGCTGCCGATCTGGATCTCTTACATGGCGCGGGCGCTGCCCAACCGTCCGCCGGTGTATCTCGCGCAGCCGGACGGCGTCGTCAACATCGGCGGCGAGGTCTACTTCGCGGAGTTCCAGCCAGGGCAAGGGGTGGCCAGCGTCGGGCTCGAGGACGCTTTGCCCGGAGCCGATCCGGGGGCGACGGCAAAGGTCCGCGACCAGATCTTCTGATCGCCCATCGCGGCTGCGCCGGCGCCTCGGCGTCGAGTGAACCCACCGAAGGAACTCACGCTCGGCACAGGCCGCTGCCAAGTGCGTGCGCAGCGCTCCCGGCCACAGCTCCGGGTTTGGCGCCGCACGGCACGTTCTGCCGCCGCCGGCGAAGCCAGCGCGACCGACCCGTGTCAGCCCGCGCGCAGCAGCACCGCCTCGCCGCCCTGCGCGGAGACGATCCGCGACAGCGCCGCGAACAGCTCCGAGCCGTCGCGCGTGTCACGCCAGGCACCGTCGCGCCACTCGTAGTGAAAGCCGCCGCTTTTCGCCGCCACCCAGATCTGGCGCATCGGCGTCTGGCTGTTGACCACGACCTTCGAGCCGTCGGCCAGCTCCAGCGTCAGCACGTTGCCGGCGCGCGTGGCCTCGATCTCGGCACCGCAGGCCTCGACCGCCGACTCGATGGCCTGCAGCGTCTTCTCCGCAGCGGCGAGAAACTCGGACTCGTTCATGCCCATGCTAGATTGACTTCGTGTTCCGCGTCGCCGGCATTGTATTGATCGCGCTGCTCACGGCCTGCGGGCAGAAGGGGCCGCTGGTGCTGCCTGAAGAGGCGCGCCGCCAGCCCGCGCCGCCGCCCGCGCACGACGTGCCGCCGGTGGAAGAGCGCAAGCGATGACGCAGCCGGGCGAAGCCTTCCACCGTCGCGACGGCCAGCTGTGGTGCGAGGGCGTGCCGCTGGCGGCCATCGCCGATCGCTTCGGCACGCCGACCTATGTCTACTCGCGCGCCTCGATCGAGGGGGCGTTCGCGGCCTACGCGGCGGCGCTGCATGGCCGCGCCGCGCTGGTGTGCTACGCGATGAAGGCGAACTCCAACCTCGCGGTGCTCAACTTGCTGGCGCGCGCGGGCAGCGGCTTCGACATCGTCTCCGGCGGCGAGTTGGCACGCGTGATCGCCGCCGGCGGCGACACGCGCAAGGTGGTGTTCTCCGGCGTCGGCAAGACCGAGCGCGAGATCGCCCGCGCGCTGGCCGCCGAGATCCTGTGCTTCAACCTCGAGTCGGTGGCCGAACTGGAGATGGTCGAGCGCGTCGCTGCCGCCTCGGGGCGGCGCGCCCGCGTGTCGGTGCGCGTCAATCCGGACGTCGACCCCAAGACGCATCCCTACATCTCCACCGGCCTGCGCTCGAACAAGTTCGGCGTGGCCTATGAGGACACCCTGCCGCTTTATCGGCAGGCGGCGAGGCTGCCGCACATCGAGGTGGTCGGCATCGACTGCCACATCGGCTCGCGCATCGCCGAGGTGGCGCCGTACCTGGAGGCCGCCGACCGGCTGCTCGACCTCGTCGATGCGCTCGAGCGCGAGGGCATCGGCCTGTCGCACATCGACTTCGGCGGCGGGCTGGACATCCGCTACCGCGACGAGACGCCGCCGGCGCCAGCGGAACTGATCGGCGCCATCCTCGCCCACGTCGATGCCCGCGGCCACGGCGGCAAGACGATTCTCTTCGAGCCCGGCCGCTCGGTCGTCGGCCCGGCCGGGGCGCTGCTGACGCGCGTGAACATCGTCAAGGAAGGCGCGGAGAAGAACTTCCTGGTCGTCGATGCGGCGATGAACGACCTGATCCGGCCCGCGCTTTACGACGCCTGGATGGACGTGCAACCGGTGGCCCTGCGCGACGGGCCCACGCGGGTGTACGACGTCGTCGGGCCCGTGTGCGAGTCGGGCGACTGGCTGGCGCGCGAGCGGCCACTCGCGGCGCAGGCGGGCGACCTGCTGGCGATCCTCGGCGCCGGCGCCTATGGCATGAGCATGGCCAGCAACTACAACTCCCGTCCGCGCGCCGCCGAGGTCATGGTCGACGGCGACCGCGTCTACGAGGTCCGCCGCCGGGAGACGGTCGAGGAGCTGTACGCGCTGGAATCGACGCTGCCTTAGCGGCCGCGCGCCCAGCGCAGCAGCCGCACGCCGAGCAGCGCGGCCACGAGCAGCGCGAACAGCAGCGGCTCGGCGAGGTCGTTCTTCGCCGCCTTCTGCCACCAGAAGTGCAGCACCGCCAGCACCGCGATCGGATACACCAGCCGGTGCAGCCGTTGCCAGTTGCGCCCCCCGAGCCGGCGCACCCAGCCGTGGGTGGAGGTCACCGCCAACGGCACCAGCAGCAGCAGCGCAGCGAAGCCGACCGTGATGTAGGGGCGCTTGACGACGTCCTTCCAGATCGCCGCCCAGTCGAACCACAGGTCCAGCCACAGGTAGGCGGTGAAGTGCAGCAGCGCGTAAAAGAAGGCGAACAGGCCCAGCATCCGCCGCAGCCGCATCGGCCACGCCCAGCCGGTGGCCCAGCGCAGCGGGCTGACCGAAAGCGTCAGGACCAGGATCACGAGCGCCGAGGTGCCCAGCGAGCGGACCACGAACTCGACGGGGTTCGCGCCGAGGCCGCCGGCAAAACCCAACGCCACGAGCCTCGCCAGTGGCAGGCACGCGGCCGCGAACAGCAGGGCGCGCACCCACGCGAAGGCGCGCGGTGGCAGCATCGCTGGCACCCAGCGCGAGATCGCGGCGATCGGCCGCAGGCCGCCGGTGACGACTTCGGCCGCGCGGCCGGACGACTTTCCCGCCGGCTGCTTAGGCGAGTTCACGCGCACCTCAATCGCGATCCGGCGGCCGCGGCGAGGCGCGGCGCCATGCCGGCAACGCACGGGCGAAGCAGCCCCGCCGGCGCAGGGCAAAGGCCACGCGGCGCTCGCCGCCCTCCGAACCGGGCGCCGGCCGACATGCCAGACCGGCGTGCGGAACCCGCGTGATGAAGTCCCGGTCGCCCGCGCCCCCCAAGGCCGACGCGCGCAGGCGGCGCCGACCGGCGCTGCACGCCGCCGCACCGCCTGCAGACGACCGCGCGACGCGCGCGCACGAGGCGGCCGCCTGCTCAGTAGAAGCGCTTCAGGTCCATGCCGGCGTACAGCGCCGCGACCTGATCGCCATAGCCGTTGAATATCAGCGTCGGCCGCCGCCGCGAGAACAGGCCGTCCTCGCCGAGGCGGCGCTCGGTGGCCTGGCTCCCGCGCGGGTGATCGACGTTCGGGTTGACGTTCGAATAAAAGCCGTACTCGTGCGGCGCCGACTTCTGCCAGCTGTTCAATGGCTGCTTCTCCGTGAAGCGGATGCGCACCAGCGACTTGGCGCTCTTGAAACCGTACTTCCACGGCACCACAAGGCGCAGCGGCGCGCCGTTTTGCGCCGGCAGCACCTCGCCGTACAGGCCGAAGGCGAGCAGCGTCAGCGGGTGCATCGCCTCGTCCAGCCGCAGCCCCTCCACGTACGGCCAGTCGAGCACGCGCGAGCGCAGGCCCGGCATCTGCTGCGGGTCCGCGAGCGTGGTGAACTCGACGTACTTGGCGCTGCCAGTCGGCTCGACGCGCCGGATCAGCTCCGCCAGCGGATAGCCGACCCACGGCACCACCGCCGACCATGCCTCCACACAGCGCAGCCGGTAGACGCGCTCTTCCATCGGCGCCAGCTTCAGCAGATCGTCGATGTCGAAGGTGCGCGGCTGCTTCACCTCGCCGTCGACGACGACCCGCCACGGCCGCGTCTTCAGCCGCTTCGGCGCGTGGCGGGCGGGGTCCTCCTTCTCGGTGCCGAACTCGTAGAAGTTGCAGTACGTGGTGACGAGGTTGTACGGCGTCGGCGGTTCCATCGTCGACAGCGGGCTCGGCTTGCCCGGCAGCTTTGGCGCCGCGGGGTTCTGGGCCGGCGAGACACCGGCGGCGCCGAGCAGCCCGGCGGCGACCGCCGAGCGCACCAGTTCGCGCCGGCGTTGCCAGACGCCGCGCGGCGTAATCTCCGACGGGGCGATGTCCAGGCGATGGCGGATCAGCATGGCAACGGCTCCGATGGGGTCATGTCGTTCTGATTCGGCGCGCCGGGTGCGAAGTTACCCGGACCCCACAGCGGCCGCCCCCGTGTGACTGTCCCCAGGACGAGGGGTTCCTGCCCATAATCCGCCCCCGCGGCGCGGGATCGCGGCGGCCAGGGAGACGACGATGCACATCGAACACGAGATCAAGCTCGACTACAAGGACGTGCTCATCCGGCCCAAGCGCTCCACGCTCACCTCGCGCAGCGAGGTCGACATCACCCGCGAGTTCAGCTTCCGCCACGCCAAGGTGCCCTACCGCGGCATCCCCATCATCGCCGCCAACATGGACACCATCGGCACCTTCGAGATGGCGCGCGCGCTCGACCGCTTCGGCCTGTCCACCGCCCTGCACAAGCACTACCAGGCCGAGGAGTGCGCCGCCTTCTTCCGCGGCCTCGAACGCAAGTCGGCGGCCTTTTATTCCATGGGCATCACCCGCGCCGACGAGGCGAAGTTCGAGCAGCTGATGCAGGCGGCGCCCGGCGCCATCCAGTTCGTCTGCGTCGACGTGGCCAACGGCTACCACGAGAACTTCGTCACCTTCGTCACCCGCCTGCGCAGCCGCCACCCCGAGCTGGTGATCATGGCCGGCAATGTCGTCACCGGCGAGATGACCGAGGAACTGATCCTGTCCGGCGCCGACATCGTCAAGGTCGGCATCGGGCCGGGATCGGTGTGCACGACGCGCAACCTCACCGGCGTGGGCTATCCGCAGCTGTCGGCGGTGATCGAGTGCGCCGACGCCGCGCACGGCCTGGGTGGCCACATCTGCGCCGACGGCGGCTGCACCACGCCGGGCGATGTCGCCAAGGCCTTCGGCGGCGGCGCGGACTTCGTGATGCTCGGCGGCATGTTCGCCGGCCACGACGAATGCGGCGGCGAGATCGTCGAGCGCAACGGCGAGAAGCTGCAGCGCTTCTACGGCATGAGCAGCCGCACCGCGATGGAGCTGTACTCGGGCGGCGTCGCCGAGTACCGCGCCGCCGAGGGCAAGGAAGTGCTGGTGCCCTATCGCGGCCCGGTGGCGCGCACCGTGCAGGACATTCTCGGCGGGGTGCGCTCGGCGTGCACTTACGTCGGGGCGCGCCGGCTCAAGGAGCTGTCGAAGCGGACCACGTTCATCCGCGTCACCCAGCAGGCCAACGAGGTCTTTGGCCGACAGTCGTGACGGCCGCGCCAGCGCAAAGGCCGTGAAGAACTCGTCGGGAGCGGGCCGACGTCGCGGCGAGCCGCAGACCGCCAAAAAGGAGTTCAGCGCTCAGCCGTGGCCGCGCGACCGCAACGCGTGGCCGATCTTTTGACAGCGCTCTCAGCGCAGGCCGGCGACGTAGTCCGCGAGCGCCTTCATCTCCGCTTCCGACAGGCGCGCTGCGATTTGCGCCATCGGGACATTGTTTCGACGCGTGCCGTCGCGGAACGCCTTCAGTTGCCCCTCGGTGTACTCGGCATGCTGCCCCGACAGGCGCGGATACTGCGCCGGGATGCCGGCCCCGTTCGGGCTGTGACAGCCGC
>CALGWX010000293.1 GCA_937936215.1 uncultured Burkholderiaceae bacterium
CCGGATCGATCGTCACGCCGACCCAGACCAGTTCGGGCGGCAACGCGTCAAAGGCCTGCGCCAGCTCGAGCACCGTCGCCACCGCGACACCGTGCGACGACCAGCCGGCGCGGCTGGCGGCCAACTCCTCGCGGCCACCGCGCAGGATGCGCCCCGGAGTGCCGTCGGCGACGGCATCGACGAGCACCACGCGGCGCGCGCCTGCTAGCGCCGGCCAAAGCTCGGTGGCCGGGGTGGCGCACTGGCGCAGTTCGATCGCGGCCGGCAGTGGCCGCTCGGCGAGCAGCGCGAGCGCCGCCCAGCCGGCGCGGTCGTCGCCGTGCGGCGAGCCGAGGCCGACGATGCGCACCGGGCCGCCGCGCACTTGACCGCGCGGTTGCGACGTCGCGGCCGTTGGGCGCAGCGTGCCATCGGCCCGCCGCAGGACTCGGTTTCCTCGCGACGGACGCGCCCCGGGGCCGCCGGCCGCGGTCGTTCGCTCGCGGTGCCGGCTCACGACGTGCCCCCCTTGCGGTGAATGCGCAGCTTCAGGAAGTGCGTGGCGCACGAGATGCACGGGTCGTAGTTGCGGATCACGGCCTCGGCGCGGGCGCGCAACTGCTCGGCCGGGCTGTCCAGGCCGGCGGCCTCCAGCGACAGCCGCAGGTCCTCCTCGATGCGCGCCTGGTTCTGGCTCGTTGGCGGCACGATGCGGCAGGCGACGACGCGGCCGTCGGCGTCGGTTTCCCACTGCTGCCACAGCAGCCCGCGCGGCGCCTCGGTGCAGCCGTAGCCGATGCCGGCGCGGTGCTTCGGCTCGACGCGCGGCGAATCCGGCAGGCGGTAGTCGTCGAGGATGCGCAGCGCCTCGATCAGCGCGTAGTGCACCTCGACGGCGCGGGCGACGATGCTGTGGTACGGATTGCTGCTCGGGAACGGCACCTCGGTGCGCACCAGGTTGCGGCGCACCTGCACCGGTAGCAGGTCGAGATTCAGGTTCAGCCGCGCCAGCGGCCCGACGAGATACGGCTGGCCGCGATACAGCGAGTAAAGCGCCGTCGAGGTGGCGACCTGGTGCTCGGCGAAGTGCTCGGGATACTCGCCGATGGCGATGTCCAGCCCGTCGGAGGAGACGATGCGGCCCTCGTTCAGCGGGTACTCGGTGGGATGCCGCAGGGCGACGCTGATGAAGTGCTGGCGCGTGTTCGGCAGCGCCAGCGACGCCGTCCAGCGCACGAGTTCCTCAGCCAGCGGCACCGCGTCGTACAGCCGGCTGCGCAGCTTCGAGATCGCGGCCAGGCTCGGCGCGCGGTGAAAGCCGCCGATGCAGGTGCCCACAGGGTGCACCGAGCGGCCGCCGAGCAGGGCCATGATCTCGTTGCCGAGGTGCTGCAGCCGCAGGCCGCGGCGCACCTCTTCCGGGTACTCGCGCGCCATCGCCGCCGCATTGGGAAAGCCGAGGAAGTCGGGCGCGGCCAGCAGGTGGATGTGCAGGCAGTGGCTTTCGATCCACTCGCCGCAGTACAGCAGGCGGCGCATATCGCGCACCCAGCCGCCGGGCTGGATGCCGGCGATCGACTCCAGGGCGTGTACGGCGCTCATCTGGTAAGCAACGGGGCAGATGCCGCAGATACGCGCCACCATGTCCGGCATTTCCTCGGCGCGGCGGCCCTCGACCAGCTTCTCGAAGAAGCGCGGCGGCTCGAAGATGCGCAGCCGCGCCGTCGTCAGCCGGCCGCCGTCGATCTCCAGGTCGAGCGCGCCCTCGCCCTCGACGCGGGCGAGCAGCGGCACGTTGACCTTCAGCGTCCGTTCCTCACTCATCGCCGGTCTCCTTCAGCGGCGCGAACTCCGGCGCCGCGCTGTGGATGGCGAGGAAGCGCTGGGCGATGTCGCGGCGGGTGAGCCCCAGCCCGCGCATCCGCGCCGCCAGCGCGGCGACGTTGGGCGACTCGGCTGGGCCGGAGCAGCCATAGCAGTCGCGGCCCTGCGCCGGGCAGAGCACGCCGCAGCCGGTGGCGGTCACCGGCCCCATGCAGGGCTGGCCGTGCGCGACCACCACGCACACGTGGCCCTGGCGCTTGCACTCCATGCACAGCTTGTCGCGGCTCGGCGCCGGCGACACGCCCACCAGCAGGTCGTGCATCGCCGCCAGCAGCTGGTAGGCGTTGACCGGGCAGCCCCACAGTTCGAGATCGACGCGCACATGCAACGACAGCGGCGTGACGCGGTCGAGCGTGCTGATGAACTGCGGTGTCGCGTAGACGGCGCGCGTCCACGCCGGCGCATCGGCGAGGTTACGCAGCGCCTGGATGCCGCCGCTGGTGGCGCAGGCGCCGAGCGCGATCAGGTACTTCGAGCGCGCACGCACCTCGCGGATGCGCTCGACCTCGTGCGGCGTGGAGACACTGCCTTCGACCAGCGCGATATCGGCCTCGGCGTCGTCGTCCACGGTGCCGAACTCGGCAAAGTGGATGATGTCCACGCGCTCGGCCAGGTCGAGCAGCCCTTCGCCGAGGTTCAGCAGCGCGAGCTGGCAACCATCGCAGGAGCTGAACTTGTGGACCGCGAGGCGGGGACGGCGGGCGAACTGCGGCGGCGACAACGACAACGGCAACTCCTGAAACTCGATCCGAGCATAGAAGCGCCGCGTGACCGCGGCGTTTGAGCCAGCGCAAACGTCGTTGCCCAATGTCCGCACGCGCGGTGGGGTGGCGGCCGGGCAGTGCGCACTGATGAGGCGGCGATGCACGGCGATGGGGAACGCTGCGGCGAAGCGATGCGGCATGCACGCAAAGCGGTGCCAAGCGGCAGCACAAGCGGCGCGACCCCGTGCGTCGAGCAGTTCGATCCCGTACGTCAAGCAGCGCGACGCAGCCCGGCAAGCGGTGCTGGGCCGTGCGGCAAGCGGCGCCTCTCAACCCGGCCTGCGGCAGCGGGCAGCGCGCCGGGCGGCAGCGGGCAGCGCACCGTTCGGCTCAACCGCGCGTCCGGCGAGGCTTATCGGGGCCGCGGATGGGGGCCGCCACGGCGTCGGCGGTATGAACCTCCTCAGCGGCGCGTCGGCCCTTTGCCCGCGTCGACCGGCGCGAAGCGGAAAGGCGCCGCCAGCGCGCGCAAGATCGGCGCATCGCGGCCGTAGAGATCGGCGCGGAACTGCGGCTGGCCGTCCGCTCCGACGGTGGCGGTGAAGTACAGCAGCAGCACCGGCACCGTGCGGCGCACCGGCACCGTC
>CALGWX010000294.1 GCA_937936215.1 uncultured Burkholderiaceae bacterium
CGACGCCACGCCGTGCTCGCGCACCAGCCGCTCGGCGAAGGCCGCCTCGGGCTCGTCGGAAATTGCGCTGTAGTCGGCGAGCGCGAAGTAGGTGCCGGCGCAGGGCAGCGGCCTGAAGCGCGTGCGCGCCAGACCGGCGACGAACAGGTCGCGCTTGGCCTGGTAAAACGCCGGCAGCGCCTCGTAGTGCGCCGGCTCGGCGAGGAAGGCGGCCAGCGCGTGCTGCGCCGGCGTGTTGACGGCAAAGACCATGAACTGATGCACCTTGCGCAGCTCGGCGGTCAGCGGCGCCGGTGCGCAGCAGGTGGCGACCTTCCAGCCGGTGATGTGGAAGGTCTTGCCGAAGCTGGAGATCACGAACGAGCGCGCGGCGAGCTCGGCCGACCGCGACAGCGACTGGTGCGGCGCGCCGTCGAAGACGATGTGCTCGTAGACCTCGTCGGACAGCAGCAGCACGTCGGTGGCGCGGGTGATCTCCTCCAGCGCGCGCAGGTCATCGGCGCCGAGGCAGCGGCCGCTGGGGTTGTGTGGAAAGTTGAGCATGATCAGCCGCGTGCGCGGCGTGATCGCCTGCTGCACGCGCTGCCAGTCGGGCGCGTAGCCGCGGGCGGCGTCCAGCGGCACGTACACCGGCCGGCCTCCCGCCAGCAGGATCGACGGCACGTAGCTGTCGTAGGTCGGCTCCAGCACGATCACCTCGTCGCCGGGCGCGACCACCGCGAGCACGGTGGCCATGATCGCCTCGGTGGCGCCGGCGGTGACGGTAACCTCCGCGTCCGGGTCGTAGCAGCGGCCATACAGCCGCTCGACCTTGCGCGCCACCGCCTCGCGCAGCGCCGGCACGCCGCCCATCGGCGCGTACTGGTTGTGCCCGGCCGCCACCGCCTGCGCCAGCAGCGCCTGCAGGTCGGGGTCGCAGTCGAAGTCCGGAAAGCCCTGGCCCAGGTTCACGGCGCCGTATTGGGCCGCGAGCGCGGACATCACCGTGAAGACGGTGGTGCCGACCTGGGGCAGCTTGCTCTGAAGGCGCATTCGGGAGAGGCGCCGCGTTCGTCCGGGCGAGGCGGCGGTGGGCGAGGGCGATCGGGCCTGCGCTTTACCGTGGCGGATCGTAAGACATCGGCGGCGCCGGCTCGGCGATGCGCAGGCCGAGCGCCGCGGCGCGTCGCGCCAGCCGCAGCAGCGCCTTGTCGCGCGTGAGCAGCAGGTCGGCGCGCGCGGCGAAAGCGGCGTCGAGGAACTTCTGGTCGTCGGGGTCGGCGCTGGCCAGCGGCGCCGGGACCTGGGGCAGCACCGTTGCACCGAAGCGCCGAAAGCGCGCCAGTAGCGCCTCGCGCGTCGGGCCATCCAGCCCAAACTGCTCGCGGGCCAGCACCAGCGCGAACTCGGCGTCGCAGGCGTCGCTGCGGACGACCTGCAGGCCGCGGGTCTCGATCGCCTCGCGCAACGGCCGCACACGCGCGTCGTCGAACAGCCACAGGTCGAGCAGCACGTTGGTGTCGAGCACCGCGCGCAAGCGGCCATTCAACGGCACGGCAGCACGCGCGATGTCGAGGCGGAACGGCGGTTCAGGCGCGCGCGCACGCGGCGGCTCACCGGCACAGCAGCACGGCCGCGCCCTGCAGGCGGCCCTGGCGAAGCGCGTCCAGCGCCTCGTTGGCCTGCGCCAAGGGCCACGTTTGCACGTGCGTGCGCACCGGCACGCGCGGTGCCAGGGTGAGGAATTGCTCGGCGTCCTCGCGCGTCAGGTTGGCCACTGAGCGAATGGTCCGCTCGCCCCACAGGATGTCGTAGGGAAACGAGGGGATGTCGCTCATGTGGATGCCGCCGCAGACGACAGTGCCGGCCTTACGCGTGGCGCGCAGCGCGGTGGGTACCAGGCTGCCGACGGGCGCAAAGAGCACGGCGGCATCGAGCGGCTCCGGCGGCGCCTGCGCGGAGTCGCCGGCCCAGGCGCAGCCCAGGCCGAGCGCGAAGCGCTGGCTTTCCTCGTCACCGGGACGCGTGAACGCGAAGACGCGCCGGCCTTCCCAGATGGCCAGTTGCGCGATCAGGTGCGCGGCGGCACCGAAGCCGTAGATGCCGAGCGTCCGCGCGTCGCCGGCAAAGCGCAGCGCACGGTAGCCGATCAGCCCGGCGCAAAGCAGCGGCGCCGCGTGGGCGTCGTCGTAGCCGTCCGGCAGCGGAAAGGTGTGCGCGGCGTCGGCGAGCATCAGGCCGGCGTAGCCTCCGTCGCGGGTGTAGCCGTTGAACTGCGGCGCATCGCAGAGGTTCTCGTGGCCACGGCGGCAGTAGAAGCAGTGGCCGCAGGTGGACCCCAGCCACGGCACGCCGACCCGGTCGCCCTCGCGGAAGCGCTCGACGCCGGCGCCCACCGCGACGACGCGGCCGACCACCTCGTGGCCGAGCACCAGCGGCAGCTTCGGGTGCGCCAGGTCGCCGTCGGCCACGTGCAGGTCGGTGCGACAGACGCCGCAGGCCGCCACCTCGACCAGCACCTCGCCGGCCGCCGGGTCGCGGAAGGGAAGCGTGCGCAGCGCCAGCGCGCGGCCGGGCGCATCGAGGACCATCGCGGCGGCGGTTCGCATGGCGTCAGCGGAGGGTCGCGGCCACGCTGCCCGTGGCTGGGGGCCGCGATGGCTGCAGGCGGCCACGTCGCAGCACAGAGTTGCAGCATCCGGCGCGGTCGGCGCGGCGCCGGGCGGCCCGGCCCGCCCCGGGGCTCGTTCGCGCCCCGACGAGGCGCGGCGCGTAGCATCGCGACGGGGTCATCTCCGCTTAGTCCCGCAGCGCGTGCGCTTCGAGCTGCTCCAGCGTCACCACCTCGAGCGCCTTCTCGTGGGTGGCGGCCAGCAGCACCGGCGGCGCGACGCCGGCGTCGAGCGCCTCCTTCCACCGGCTGACGCACAGGCACCAGCGGTCGCCGGGCTTCAAGCCGGGGAAGTCGAACTCCGGCCGCGGCGTGACGAGGTCGTTGCCGCGCCGGCGCGAGAAGGCGAGGAACTCGGCGGTCACCTGCGCGCACACCGTGTGCGAGCCGATGTCGTGCGGGCCGGTGTGGCAGTAGCCGTCGCGGAAGAAGCCGGTGCGCGGCGACGTGCAGCAGCAGGCCAGCGGCGCGCCGTAGACGTTGTGAGCGGAGGAAGGGAAGGCCGGGTCGCGCATGGTTCAGCGGGCGCGGGCGATCTCGGCCTCGACCCAAGGGGCCAGTTCGTCGAGCAGGTCGGCCGCGGCCAGCGCGAAGGCGGCCACCGCCGGCGCCGCCGCCGCCTCCGCGACCGGGGCCGCGGCGGTGAAAGTGCGTTGGGCGACGCGCGTTCGATCCGCGCGGCGGATGAGTTCGGCGCGTAGCGCGATCTGGGCGCGGCCGGAGGGGCCGCTCACGTCGTGGACCATGGTTTCGAGCGACAGGCTGAGCAGCCAGTCCGTCGCCACGGGGTTCCCGAGCCGCGTCACCACCGCCAGCGCGCCGCGCGATTGCAGCCGCTCCTCGGCCAGTTGCGCCAGCCGCCGCGACGGCCGCTCGGTCCAGGCCGCGAACTGATAGAAGTTACGCTCGCCCGGCCGGCGCGAATAGACGAGCGGCAGCGAATCGGCCAGCGGATCGCCGGCCGTCGCCTGGATCGCCAGCCTGGCCTTCGCCGAGCTGCTGTTGACCGCGGGCGCGGCCGGGCGAGCGTCGGCGAGCACATAGTGGGTGACGGCGGGGGCCTCGGCGTTTCCGACGCTGACCGAGACGCAGCCGCCCAGCAACGCGGCGGCTGCGGCGCCGAGCGCGGCGCGCCGGGCCAGACTCGCCGCTGCTTGCGTTGGCTGGGTTCGCGCGAGCGTCATTTCAGCTGCTCGCCCGGCCCGAGCTTCGAGCGCTCGGGGCCGAGCAGCGCGGTGCGCGGATCGCCCAAGCGGTCGAGCGAGCGGCGCATCTGCTCCAGGCTGTCGCGCAGGTCGCCGACCGCCAGCAGCAACTGGTCGTCGAGCTGCGCCACGCTGGCATCGAGCCGGCGTGCCGCCATGCCGGCATCGGCCTGCACGCCGGCCACGGCGGCGTTGACCTGCGCGATCGTGCGTTGCGCCTCGGCGGCGGCGCCGCGAAGGTCGGCCACCAGCGTGCGCGCATCGTCCAGCGCCGCCGTGGTTCCCTGGCCGACGCGCTCGGTCGTGGCGGCCATGGTGGCGGCGGCTTTGCTGAAGTCGCCGGCCGCGCGCTCCACGCCGGCGATGGCCCGCTCCAGCCCGACGAGTTGCTTCTTGAGTCCTTCGCTCAGCTCGCGCAGGCTGGCCAGCATGGCAGTGGCGGCCTGGCGGTTTTCGAGGCTCAGCAACTGGCTCAGCCGCTGCATCGCGTCGCCCGCCATCTCGCCCAGCTCGGTGACGCGTCCGGTGATCTCGGCCAGGTCGGGCTGTCCCTCGGCGATCACCGGGTAGCGCTCGCCCTCCGGCACTTTCGTTAGCGGAGGGCCGGGCGGCTCC
>CALGWX010000295.1 GCA_937936215.1 uncultured Burkholderiaceae bacterium
CTGGAGCGCATCGCCGAGCAGCCGGTAAACCGCCTCGGCGAACTGCTGCCGTGGAACTACGCGCGCGAACTGGCGCGAGACGAGCGGCTCGCAGCCTGAAACCCGGCGCCGCCGTCAAGGTGCGGCGAGCGGACGCTTACCGAAGGCCTGGGTACGTTTTCCTTTCTTCCAAGGTTCTTCGCCTGCTCAGAAGCTAGGGGCCCTTCTCGTTTCTGCCTGGCCGCCCACAAGGCGAGGTTTTCGTTCTCCCGCTGCTGTTCACTGATGGGCAGAGATATTTTCTGCACCACCAACACTTCTCGGCGTATGGCAAAGCGGCACAGCAGAAGCAACTTGAGGCAGAAGCCATCCGCAGGTTGGTGCTCCGTGAGGCTCAACCCGTCGGTCAAGGCGATGCGTAAAGGGATGGGCCACTCCACCGCCAGTGGCCGATCGTCGCTTCCGCGGCCCGTGGCGCTGCGGGCGTCTCACCTCCAACGCTGAGTGTCAGCTCCGAGGCGTTTGCCGGGCAACCGCTACAGCGAGACTCGGTCGAGCTCGGTGGGTCGTTTTCTCTCACTCGCCATCCGGCAGCATGACTGCCTGCCGCGATGGCCAGCGAAACCCTCGATCGCGGGACGACGCGCTCGTCGACCGCAGCAGCTCATCGTGCGGCTGCCGCCCGGCGCCGCAGCGGCTAGGTCAGGCTGCCGCCGACGCCGCGCTCGCCAGCCGCGCCGCCACTTCCTTGCGGTAGCGGTTCAGCTCCTGCACTGACGAGAAGGTGCGCTCGAACAGCAGCCCCATGTTGTGCAGGATGCGCTCGACGACCTTCGTTTCCCACGCGTCGTCGAACTTGATCTGCGCGTCGAGCCAGCGCTCGAGCCACGCCGGGTCGGGCAGGCGCGACTGCACGGTGTCGTTGGGGAACAGCGCCTTGTTCACGTGCAAGTTGGTCGGGTGCAGCGCCTGCGCGGTGCGCTTGGCGGAGGCCATCAGCACGCCGACCTTGGCAAAGGCGGCACGCGCGGTGTCGCCCAGCTCGGCGAGGTACTTCTTCATGTAGCGCAGGTAGGCGCCGCCGTGGCGCGCCTCGTCCTGGCTGAGCAGCCGGTAGATGTGCTTGATCACCGGCTCGGTGTGCCACTCGGCGGCGCGGCGGTACCAGTGGTTCAGGCGGATCTCGCCGCAGAAGTGCAGGGTCAGCGTCTCCAGCGCCGGGGCGGGGTCGAACTCGAAGCGCACCGCGTGCAGCTCGTCGTGGCTCGGCACGAGATCCGGCCGGAATCGCCGCAGGTACTCCATCAGCACCAGCGCGTGCTTCTGCTCCTCGAAGAACCACACGCTCATAAAGGCGGAGAAATCCGAGTCGTGGCGGTTGTCGCGCAGGAACATCTCGGTGGCCGGCAGCGCCGCCCACTCGGTGATCGCGTTCATCTTGATCGTCTGCGCCTGCTCGTCGGAGAGCTTGTTGCCGTCGAACTCGGCCCACGGCACGTCGCGCTCCATGTTCCAGCGCACGGCCTCCAGCGACTTGAACAGTTCCGGATACAGCATCGTCATGGCGGGCAAGTCGGTCTCAGGTCGCGGCGCGGCGCTTCAGCCACCGCATCAGTGTTCCCAGCAATGGAAGTTTCTCATACAGCTCCTCGGCAACGTCCCAGTAATCCCGGTGGAATTGGATGCGGCCGTCGGGGCCGAACTTCAGGTGGCTGGCGCCGTGCACCACCTGCTCGCGGCCGCCCAGGCGCGGGATGCGGAACCGGAAGTCCCAGGTGAGGAACGCCTCGGCGCCCTGCGCCACCACGTCGCGCACGACGAAGCGCGGCTCGCGCACCTGCACGAACATGTGCTCGAAGATGCGGCGGATCGCCGCCGCGCCGCGCACCTCGTTGAACGGGTCCTTGAAGTAGGCGTCAGGGGCGTAGATCTCGTCGATGCGCGCCGCCGACTCGGGGGTGATCGACTCGAAGAAGGCGCGCACGCGCTCGAGGTGGGCGGCCTTCATCGCCGGTCGATGCGCGCCACCGCCGCCAGCTGCAGCCGGTACGGCAGCACGCGCAGCAGCTTCAGCCAGCGCGTGAACCGCTTGGGATAGTGGATCTCGAACTCGCCCGCGGCGATGCCGTCGAGCGTGGCGCGGGCGGCGTCCTCGGCCGGCATCAGCGCCGGCATTCGGAAGTCGTTCTTGCGCGTCAGCGGCGTGTCGACGAAGCCGGGATTGATCAGGTACACGGCGATGCCTTGCGGCCGCAGGTCGCCATAGAGCGCCTCGGTGAAGTTGATCAGCGCCGCCTTGCTGGCGCCGTAGATCAGCGATCGCGGCAGCCCCATGTAGCCGGCCACCGAGGAGACGATGCCGATGCCGCCGCTGCCCTGCCGCAGCAGCACCGGCAGCGCCGCGTCGACGCAGTTCAGCACGCCGTGCAGGTTGACCTCCAGCAGCTGGCGGGCGCGGGCGAGGCTCCAGTACGGCGGCGGCGTGTCGGTGGACGCGGCCACGCCTGGCGGCAGCTGCGCCCGCATCTCGATGTGCGTGCCGGCCACCACCAGCACGAGGTCGAAGCCGCCCCAGGCGCGCTCGATGCGCCGCGCCGCGGCGTGCACGCTATCCACGTCAGTGACGTCGAGCGGCGCGATCAATGCCTCGTCGAAGCCCGCGGCCACCTGCTTCAGCAGCTCGCGCTTGCGCGCCGACAGCGCCACCCTGGCGCCGCGGGCCAGCAACTCGCGGGCGATTGCCGCCCCCAGGCCGTAGGAGGCGCCGATCACCCACACCCGGCGGCCGCGGTAGTCGGCAAACGGCGGATTCAGGGCCCCGAACAGGCCCGGCATCGGCGCGCGCTCGGCGCGCGCGGGCGCGGCGGTCTCGCGGTGGACGGCGGAACTCATGGCCGGTTGAACGAGATCAGCACTTCGCCAACGCGGAAGCCCCAGAAGGTCATCACGGCGCGGTTGAGCATCACCTTGTCGTCGATCAGGAACATCCAGTCGTCGAAGTCGATGTCGTAGCGCTTGCCTTCCTTGGTCTTCAGCAGGAACGTGTAGCGCCAGTTCAGCGCGTTGCCGGCGACGACGCCCTTGGCCTCGCCTTTCACGTCGGCGGCGGTGCCGATCCAGCGGCCCGGCTCGCCGGCCACCGGCCGCAGCGTCCAGACCCGCTTCTCGCGCTCGCCGTCAGACCAGACGAAGTCTTCGTCGAGCGTGCCGACATCCCCGGCCCACGACGCCTTGATCGTCACCACGAAGCGGCGCTGAACCTGCCCCGAGCGGTCCATGAACAGGCCGTGGCCGACCAGGTTGCCGTTGAAGTATTGCTTCAGGTCCAGCAGCGGCTTTTCCTTCGCGTAGACCTGCGGGTCGATCGACGAACAGCCTGCCGCCAGCAGCGCGGTGCTGCCGGCGGTGACGATGCGGGTGAGCAGACGATTGAGCATCGATGCATCCTCAGAAACGGTTGCCGCGCCAGGCGGCGAAAAGCCAGCCGGCGGCGACGAGCTTCAGCGCGCACGGCACCACGGCGTAGACGAAGGCGAGCGCCTGCAGCGCCGCCGCGCCCTGCGCCCCGCGCGAGTAACCCAGCCCCTGCAGGATCGTCAGCGCGAGCGCCCCGGCCACCGCCAGCACCAGCTTGTTGACGAAGTTCCACAGCCCGAAGTAGGCGCCCTCGCGCTGGCCGTTGTGGCCGTTGGCGTCGATCACCCGCGCCAGCAGCGCCGGCGGCAGCGCGAGATCGGCGCCGAAGGCCAGCCCCGACAGCACGCAGATGGCGGCGAACGCGGCCGCCGCGCCCGCGGGCAGGACATAGGCCCACACGAACGCCGCCACTGCTGCGACCATGCCGGCCAGCCACAGCGCGTGCAGGCTGTGCCGGCACGCCAGCCGCGTCCACAGCGGCATGCTCGCCGCCCCGGCGAGGAAGTAGGCGGCGAGGAAGGCCGGCGCGTAGTCCTTCAGCCCCAGGCGGTCGGCGACGAAGAACAGGAACACGGTGGCGGTGATCGACGGCGCCAGGGCGTTCAGCGCGAAGATGCCCAGCAGCCAGCGCGTGTTGGCGTGGCGCAGCGGCACCGTGAAGGCGAGGTACGGGTTGCCCGCCGGCAGCGCGCGCGCCTGCGGCGGCCGCGGCCCGCGGCGGGCCAGAAGAAACAGGGCAACGGCGAGCAGCGCCACCAGCACCGCGACCGTGCTGCCAAAGCCGGCCACCTGCGGCAGGCTGCCGCCCAGGAGCACGCCGATCAGGCCAGCGCCTTCGCGCGCGCCGGTGATGCGGGCGCGGCCGGCGTCGGTGTGCGCGAGTTCCGCCCCCCAGGCCTGGTAGGCCACCGTGGCCAGCGAATAGCCGAGGTAGGCGGCGGCCAGCGTGACGAAGAGCCAGGCCGCCTGTCTGCTAGGGGCGAGCGACGGCAGCGGATGGAAGACGAGGGCAAAGGCAACGGCGAGCACCGGCGCGGCGAGCAGGATCGGCCGCAGGTAGGCGCCGCGCGACTTCTGCGCGTCGACCCAGGTGCCGAGCAGCGGGTCGGCCACCGCGTCGATCAGCCGCGTGGCGAGCAGCGCCAGGCCGATGGCCTGCAACGACAGCGCGCTGTTGGCGGCGTAGAAGTCGGGCAGCAGGATGTTCAGCGGCAGCGCCGTCATCATCAGCGGCACGGCGAGCAGGCTGTAGGCGGCCAGCGAAGAGGCCGAAGGCGCGGGCGCTGTCGATGCGCCGTTGCTGGGCGGTGCCGCAGGCCTCATCGCTGCGGGCGGGCCGTCGCCGGGTGCTGCCACAGCGCTCATCGCGGCGGGCGTGGAGTCG
>CALGWX010000296.1 GCA_937936215.1 uncultured Burkholderiaceae bacterium
GGTGCATCTGGTGCACCAGGGCGTGATGAAGATCACCCTGTTCTTCTGCGCCGGCAACTACGCCGAGACGCTCGGCATCCACAAGGTCAGCGAGATGGACGGCGTGGGCCGGCGCATGCCGTGGACCACGGCTGCGTTCACCGTCGGCGCGCTGGGCATGATCGGCGTGCCGCCGGTGGCCGGCTTCGTCAGCAAGTGGTACCTGGGACTCGGCGCGCTCGACGCCGGCATGGCATGGGCACTGGCGGTGCTGATGGCATCGAGCCTGCTGAACGCCGCCTACTTCCTGCCGATCCTGCGCCGCGCCTGGTTCGGCGCGCCACCGCCGAGATGGCCGGACGAGCACATCGCCGCGCAGGGCCGGCTGGAGACCAGCCGCTGGCTGCTGCTGCCGGCCGCCGTCGCCGGCGCGGTATCGCTGGCGGTGGGCATCGGCGCCGGCGCGCCGCTGAGTCCCTTCGACTGGGCGCAGTTGGTCGTGGCGCGGGAGTACCTGCGATGAATCGCAGCGTTTCCGCTCGCAGTCGCCGGCCATGCGCAGGTGCGGCGAGGCGCCGGGCCGGGGCGGCCGGCCGCAGGACGGTGGTCGTGCCGCCGGACGCGGTTTGCGTCGAGGCGGCCACGCGGCCGCCGAAAGAGTGCCCATGAACGACGCGCTGCTCATCGCCGTCGTCGCCGTTCCGCTGGCGCTCGCGGCGCTGCTGGCGGCTCCCGCCATGCGGCGGCCGGTGCTGGCGCTGGCGCCGTGGGCGGCGGCGCCGGCGCTCGCTGCAGCGCTGCTCGCGGAGGGTTCCCTGCGGGTGCCGACGCTGCTGCTCGACCTGCGCCTGGGGCTGGACGCCACCGGCCGCACGTTCCTGCTGTTCACCGCGCTGCTGTGGCTGGCGGCCGGGGTCGCGGCGCGGCGCTACCACGCGAGCGATGAGCGGCGCCTGCGACTGTGGGCCGCCTGGCTGCTGACGCTGGCCGGCAACCTGTGGCTGCTCGTCGCGCTCGACGCCGCCGGCTTCTACGCGGGCTTCGCGCTGATGACCTTCGCCGGCTATGCGCTGGTCGTGCATGTCGACTCGGACGAGGCGCGGCGCGCCGGACGCATCTATCTGGCGATGGCGGTGATGGGCGAAGCCGCGCTGCTGGCCGGCCTGCTGCTGCGCGTCGGCCCCGTCGGCAGCACCGGCCTGCCGCTGCCGGCGCTCGGCGGCCCGCACGAGGAACTGGCCGCCGTGCTGCTGTTCGCGGGCTTCGGCGTGAAGGTCGGCGTGGCGGGCCTGCACATGTGGCTGCCGCTGGCGCATCCGGTCGCGCCCACACCGGCCAGCGCCGTGCTGTCGGGCGCGATGATCAAGGCCGGCGTGCTCGGCTGGATGCGCTTGCTGCCGCTGGGCGTCGAGCCCTGGCCGCTGCTCGGCGGTGCGGCGGTCGCGCTCGGCCTGGTGGCGGCCTTCGGCGCCGTGGCCATCGGCCTGACGCAGCGCGCACCGAAGACGCTGCTGGCCTATTCGAGCGTCAGCCAGATGGGCTTCCTGACCATCGGCATCGGCGCCGCGTGGCTTGCGCCGCAGGCGTGGGGGCCGCTGGCGGTGGCCATCACCCTGTACGCGCTGCATCACGGGTTGGCCAAGGGCGCGCTGTTCCTCGGTGTGGGCTGCGTGCCCGCCTTCGCAGGCTCTGCACGGGGCGCGGCGTTGGCTGTGCTGGCGCTGCCGGCGCTGGCGCTGGCCGGCGCACCGCTGACCAGCGGCATGCTGACCAAGCACGAACTGAAGGCGGCGCTGGATCTCGTTCCCGCCCCCTGGCCGGCGCTGCTCGCCATGCTGCTGCCGCTGGCGGCCGTCGGCACGACGCTGCTGATGGCGCGCTTCTGGCTTGCGGTGGCCGCCGCCGACGCCGCCAGCGGCAGGCGCGCACTGGCCCCCGCTTGGCTGGCCGCGACCGCGCTGGCGCTCGCCGTGGCCTGGGCGCTGCCGCACAGCCACGCCGCCGCGGCGCTTGCCGACGGCAAGGCCTGGCTGACGGCCTCGGTTCCGGTGCTCCTCGGGCTCGTCGTCGCCGCCCTCGTGGCCCGTGCCCGCCCTCTGCGGGCGCAGGCACCGGCGCGGCTGCCTGCGGGCGACCTGCTGCGCTGGATCGAGCCGGCGGCAGCCGCGCTGTGGTCGGTGGTGCTGGCGGCGTCCGCCTGGAGCGACCGGGCGCGTCCGCGGCGCGAAGTGGCCGGCGAATCGATGCTGTTGGTCGCGGTGGCGCGCGGCGACGCCCGGCTTCGTCGCTTTGCGGTCGCCGGGCTGGCGCTGCTGGCGGCGCTGCTCACGATGGCGCTGCTGATACGCTGAAGGGGCATGAACCCGCGCAACGCAGCAAGAAGCGGCCGCGACCGCCCTCGCCCAGGCCCCGCTCCACGCGGCGCGCAGGCGGTCGCTCGATGCGAGGGGTCCGAGGCCGCGGCGAGGAGCTACCCCGTCCCGGGGCAGCACGGCGGGAGCCGCCGCGGGATCGGACGCGCGGCAGCTCCATCGCCCGCCTGTCAGCCGCCGTGGCGGAAGTGCAGCCAGGCGTTGACGAAGTAGACGAACCCGATCAGGACGCTGGTCCAGCCGGCGACGTTGAGCAGCCGCGCCCGCGGCCGCGCCACCAGCGCGATGATCAGCGCCCCGGCCATCACCGCCGCCGACACGGCGGAGAGCACCTGCGCCGGCGAGACTGCCGCCAGCAGCGGGCCGCGGACGTAGAGCAGGTCGTCGATGCCCAGCAGCGCCAGGTTGAACAGGTTGCTGCCCAGCAGGTTGCCGATGGCCATGTCGAGCGCGCCGATGCGCACCGCGGCCACCGTCACCGTGAGCTCGGGCAGCGTGGTGGTCATCGCCACCAGCAGCGTACCGACGAAGCTGTCGCTCCAGCCCATCGCGTCGGCCAGCCCGCCAGCCGCAAACGGCAGCCGCAGCGCCGCGGCCACCACGACGACGGCGGCGACGGCATAGCGCCACGCCGCCTGCCGCAGCGTCAGTGCCGGCGGCTTCTCCTCGGCGGCGGCCGCGGCGCGCGCGCCGCGCTCGTAGTGGTAGATGCTGCGGATCGCCACCGCGTACAGCGCCAGCAGCAGCAGCGTCGGCGCGCCCACGTGGCCGACGCGGGCGTCCAGTTGCGGCGCCGACAGCATGCCGAAGGCGGCGACGCCGAGCATCACGATGCCGAAGGCGGCGCCGAGCACGTGGCCCTGGCTCGCCACCGAGTAGATCGACGCCTGGCGGTGCAGCACGTCGAGCACCACCAGCATCGCCAGGTTGAGCACGCAGGCGCCGAGGACGTTGCCCACGGCGATGTCGGGCACGTCGGCCAGGGTCACCGCCGAGATGCCGGTCATCAGCTCCGGCAGCGAGGTGACGGTGGCGATCAGCACCAGCCCAACCCAGTTGCCGCCGAGGCCGGTGTGAAAGGCGATCGCGTCGCCGTAGCGCGCCAGCC
>CALGWX010000297.1 GCA_937936215.1 uncultured Burkholderiaceae bacterium
CGGTTCGTAGGGTGGCAGCTCGAAGCCCAGGGGCGATTCGACGAGGAACAGGAGATCGCCTTTCTCGACCCGCAAACGGGAGAGGATTCCCCTCGGCAGCACGATGCCCAGCGAGTTGCCGACGGGCGTGATCTTGGCGGCGAACATGGGCGCGTTATAAGGTTCGTTGTAACCGTGGCAAGCGCCGTCCGGCGACGGGCGCGCACGGCTAAAGACGGAAAGCGCCCCAGTGGCGCGACGATTACGCGCGGCTCAGGGCCGATCGTCGGCGTCGCCAGCCAGGCGCAGAGACTCGGCCTGCGGATACAGCCGGGCGAGCGTCGCCACTGCCGCCTGCGTCAAAGCGGATGCGAGCGCCGGCACCAGGGCGGCCTGCCCCTCGGCTCGCTGCGCCCAGATCGCCTGCCGCTGTTCCCGACGTTCGGCCAGCACCTCGCGCACGGCCTGCTGCCAGTGGGGCGGGTATTCCGAGGGCGCCCAGTCGCCGCGACCGCGGCCGTAGTGCGCCACCGCGAGATAGGCGAGCAGGGCCGAGGCGGCCAGTTCGTCCAGCAGCTCCTCGCTCCACGCGACCTCGGGCCGCTCGGTGCCGCGCACGAGGTTGACGCCGCGCGCCAGCCCTGCGGCGCCGAGCGCGCCCAGCACGCCGCCGACGAGCAGGCCGCCGCCCAGGGTCAGTCCGCCACTGGCGAGGTCCGCCTTCAGACCCGCCAGCGCGCCGGTGACGGCGCCGCCCAGCACCGCCGCCTTGCCCTCGCTGACCGGTTCGCGCACGGCGTAGTGCTCGGCGAGCCGGGTGAGGATCTCGTCGCGGGCGTGGCCACGCAGGCCGTGCAACTCGATCAGGCGGTCGGTGGACTGGCGGATGTCGGCGTCGAGCCGGCCGGCCAGCGCGGCCATGGCGGCTTGCCGCGGGGTGGCTTCGCCCTCGCGCCTCAGCCCCAGCGCGGAACCCAGCTCCCGCAAGCGGCCGCGCAGTCCGGCGTCGGCCACCGGCTCGCGGTCAACGGCGGCGCGGGCCAGCCGCGCGGCCAATACCTGCATCGCCGCTTGAAAGGTCGTTTCGCGCTGCCGCCGCCACGCGGCGGCCAGGCGCGCAAAGCGCTCGTGGCGGTCCTCCGGTAGCGCCGCGGCAACCGCGTCGAGCAGCGCGAACTCCTGCACCCAGCAGCGGGCGAAGGCATCCAGCGGCAACACCGCGCGCACGTGGGGATGCGCCTGCAGGTGCCGCCGCCACAGGACCACCTGCGCCGCTTCCTCGGCCGGCGGCCTCGGCGGCCCCATCTGGTTCAGCAGCACGAGCACCGGCTTGCCCATCAGCCGCAGCACCTCCATCTCCGGCGCCACGTAGCCCGCCTGCTCCGGCGGCTCGGCAGCGTTGACGAGGTACAGCACCACGTCGGCGTGCTCGAGCACCGCCCGCACCGCGCGCTGCGTCGACCAGAAGGGCCGGTCGCGGAAGCGATCCCACACCTCGGTCAAGAACCAACCCAGCGGATTGCTCCGCTGCGCCAGCCGCTTGGCCAGGCGAACGCTGTCGCCAAAGCCGGGCGTGTCCCACAGTTCGAGGACGTCGCCTTCGGCAGTCTCGACGAGCGTGAACCGCTCCGCCGCCTCCGTGACGTGCGGCGCGTCGCGCACCACCCCGACGTCGCGGCCGAGCAGCGTGCGCGCGAGCGTGGTCTTGCCGACGTTGGTGTGCGACACCAGCGCCAGCGCGATCACCGAGGAAGGTGCCGCCTGCCGGGCGGCCTCCGCGGCAAAGCTGGAGGTGTTCCCGGGGTCCGACGCAGCGTTCACGCCAGGCCACCGCCGAAGGCGGCCCGCAGTTCGTCGCCGGCCGCTGGGTGCGCCGGCTGGTCGAGGTCGACGAACACCGCTCCGAGCCGCCGCTCCTTCAGGAATTCGCGCCACAGGGCCTGCCGCTCGGGCAGGCGCCGGCTGGTATCGCCGAACTGACGGCGGAAGCCGGATTCATCGACCAGTGCGACCAGGCGGCGGCCTGCGGCCGCCTCGCGCAGCCGCTCGATGAAGGCGCCGTGGTTTTCCGCCTCGGGCGTGGCCGTCAGCGAGAACAGCGGCAGCAGCAGCGTGGCGTCGCCGACGATCCGCGCCGGATCGATGTCGTCCTCGGCGCCGAAAGCCGTCAGCGGCGCGATGCTGACGCGGCTGCCCCGGCCCAAGGCCTGCGCCAGCAGCGCGTTGAGGTTCAGCGTGGCCTGTGGCGATGGCACCGCGCCGTAGGGGGCAACGCGAGCGGCGACGGGTTCCTCGCGCAACACGCGCAGCAGGGTGCGGAAATAGGGCTCGTCCAGCGGCAGCGGAAAGCGCGCGGCGAGCCGTGCCTCCAACCAGCGATCGCCGAGCGCCAACAGCAGCCGTGGCACGACGACGACAGCACCGATCGTCACGGCGTACAGGCGCAACCAGTCGGCGGCGTTCTCGCCGCCGGGAAAGCGCAGTTTCTCCACGCCGGCGACATCCGGCAGCGCGATGCCGGTGATGGCCGAGGCCGGCCCGAGCACCACGCCAAGCAGCCCATGCACCGATGCGGCGCTGAGAAATGTGCTTTCCCAGCCGGCGCGGTACTCGAAGGCCAGGCCACGCAGGTACAGCGCGGCGAGCGCCCCGAGCGCGAAGGCCGCCGCCGACACATGCAGCACCCGTCCCAGCCGCGCCGCGTTCAGCGCTTGCGATGCCTGCATCCAGTCGGCGACGAACTCCGCCGCCACCTTGCCGGCGCGCTTCGGCGCCGCGCCCGTCACGTGCGCCAGCCTGCCGAGCAGGCGCGCGACCGGGCCGAGCCCGCGCGCGCGGCGGTCGATAAGCCCCCAGGCGCCGCGCACGAGGACGACGAGGTACACGCCGAGGTTCCACGCCAGCAGTCCCAGCAGCGGCGGCGCCAGCAGGTTGATCTGCTTGCCGGAACCGACGGCGTCGGCTGCGGCGCCGGCGGCGAAGGCCAGCACCGGCAGCGCCCAGGCGACCCACCCGGGCCACTGCACCGAGGCGAGCAGCTTCGGCACGCGCTTGTCGCGCTCGGCCAGGCGCTCGGCCGCTAGCGCGGCGCGGCGGGCGATGAAGGCGTCGTCGCTGGCGGCCTCGCCCTCGACCTGCGCCGCCGCGCGCGTGGCCCATTCGCGGTCGGCCTGCGACCAGGCGTCGGATGCCGGCGCGCGCTCGAAAGCGCGGACGAGCACGACGCGGCGAGCGGCGGCCTCGTTCATGCGGCCGCCTGCCTTGAAGGTTGTCGTCGCTTTCGTGCCCGCGCGCCGTGCAGCATGGGTCAGCCGCCGTCGACGAAGGTCAGTGGGTCCATAACGCGGCCGGCCATCGCCATGTCGTTAAGCAGGCGCTCGTCGCCGGTGACGAGGACGAGATCCGGGCGCGCCGCCAACAGGTCCCAAAGCAACTGGTCGCCGCGGTCCGGCGCCCGCGTTCCTCTCCCCGGGGCGAGCACCACGGCATGCTGCGCCAGCGTGGTCAGGATCGCGTCGACGGCGGCGACGTCGAGGCCGTGCAGCGGGCGCAGACCGGGACGCAACAGCACGGCACGATATTCCGCCAACAGCGCTTCGGAAAGGAGAAAAGGAAACGCGGCAGCCAGCATGCCATCGAGGATCCGGGCCACTGGCGCCGAATCGTTTGCCGTCAGCAGGCCGGCAACGACGACGTTGGTGTCGACAATGGCCGCAAAGGATCGCGCTCGACTCGCCCCGGCGCGGGCCGCGGGCTGCCCCGCGCGACGGCTGCGGCCGCTCACGCCCGGCGCCTGACCGCGCGAACCTCCTGCTGCGCCACGGACTGCGCCGCCTCCTCGCTGAGGGCCGCGCGAGCGCGCGCGGCCCGCACGAGCGCGCGCGCGTCGTTGCGCGTCTTGATGCCGTAGAACTCCAGGCTCTCGTCGATCAACTGGCCGATCGTCTTGCCGCGCTGCGCGCAGGCCTCCTTCAGGGCGCGGTAGCGTTCCGCGGAAAGGGTGATGGTCAGGCGGCTCATCGCAGGCTCACATTGGTGAATTCTCACCAAAATGATAGGCGAAGGAGGGTTCGCCTCGGGCTAGACGTTGAACCGGAAGTGCATCACGTCGCCGTCGCGGACGACGTAGTCCTTGCCCTCGAGCCGCATCTTGCCCGCCTCCTTGGCGCCGTGCTCGCCCTTGCAGGCGACGTAATCGTCGAAGGCGATCGTCTCGGCGCGGATGAAGCCGCGCTCGAAGTCGGTGTGGATGACGCCGGCGGCCTGCGGCGCGGTGGCACCCTTGACCACCGTCCACGCCCGCACCTCCTTCGGCCCGGCGGTGAAGTAGGTCAGCAGGCCGAGCAACTGGTAGGCGGCGCGGATGACGCGATTCAGCCCCGGCTCGGTCATGCCCATGTCGGCGAGGAAGACCTCCTTGTCCTCGTCGGAAAGATCCGCGATCTCGGCCTCGACCTTGGCGCACACCGCCACCACCGGCGCGCCCTCGCGGGCGGCGTACTCGCGCACCCTGTCAAGCAGCGGGTTGTTCTCGAAGCCGTGCTCGGCGACGTTGGCCACGTACATCGTCGGCTTGGCGGTGAGCAGGAACAGCGGCCTGAGCACAGCCTTTTCTTCCTCGTACAGCTCGACGCTGCGCACCGGCCGCGCCTCGTTCAGCGCCGGGGCGATCTTCTCCAGCACGTCGACCAGCCGCTTGGCGTCCTTGTCGCCGCCGGCCTTGGCCACCTTGCTCCACTTGGCGAGCTGCTTGTCGACGGTGGCGAGATCGGCGAGCGCCAGCTCGGTGTTGATGACCTCGATGTCGGAGACCGGGTCGACCTTGCCCGCGACGTGCACGACGTTCTCGTCCTCGAAGCAGCGGACGATGTGCGCGATGGCGTCGCACTCGCGGATGTTGGCGAGGAACTGGTTGCCGAGCCCCTCGCCCTTGCTCGCGCCGGCGACGAGTCCGGCGATGTCGACGAACTCCACGGTGGCCGGGATCACCCGCTCCGGCTTGGCGATCGCCGCCAGTTGTGCCAGCCGTGGATCCGGCACTTCGACGATACCGACGTTCGGCTCGATCGTGCAAAAGGGATAGTTCTCGGCGGCGATTCCCGCCTTGGTCAGCGCGTTGAAAAGGGTCGACTTGCCGACGTTCGGCAGGCCGACGATGCCGCATTTGAGAGACATGGGGAGGGTTCTCAGGGCGGGGAAGGGCGGAAGCAGACCAGCGGCCGCACCGCGCAAGGGCCGCGATTATCGCAAGCGGACGCGGCTGCCCCCGGCGGCGAGGCGCTGTCGCGGCGAGCCTCGGCCGCCCCAAAGCCACCGCTGGACGCGTCGATCCACCCCCTGGCGAGTCCTTCGGCGCGGCGAGCCTCACGTTGCCCTGAAGCACTGCTCCCGCTTCGGCCAGGGGCCGAGGGCCGTCTGGACCATGGCGGGCGCCACTCGCCGGCGTCCGCCACGGGTGGCGCTGGCGGCTACGCCTTCGCCGGCGTGCGCAGTTCGCGCCGCAGGATCTTGCCGATGTTGGTCTTCGGCAGCGGCTCGGTGCGGAACTCGACCAGCTTCGGCACCTTGTAGCCGGTCAGGTGCTTGCGGCAGTGGGCGAGCAGCTCTTCTTCGGTGAGCGCCGGGTCCTTGCGCACGACGACGATCTTCACCACCTCGCCGGATTTCTCGTCGGGGGCGCCGATCGCGGCCGCCTCCAGCACGCCGGGGTGCAGCATCACCACGTCCTCGACCTCGTTCGGGTACACGTTGAAGCCGGAGACGATGATCATGTCCTTCTTGCGGTCGGTGATCTTGATGCAGCCCTTTTCGTCCATGTAGCCCATGTCGCCGCTGCGGAACCAGCCGTCGGCGGTGAAGACCTTGGCGGTCTCGTCCGGGCGGTTCCAGTAGCCCTTCATCACCTGCGGGCCGCGGATGCAGATCTCGCCGACCTCGCCGAGCGGCAGCGGCTTGCCGGCGTCGTCGAGGATCGCCACCTCGGTGCTCGGGATCGGCACGCCGATGTTGCCGGTCCAGTCCTTGATGTTCAGCGGGTTGCAGGTCGCGATCGGCGAGGTCTCGGTCAGGCCGTAGCCCTCGACGATCGGCACGCCGGTGGCCGCCTTCCAGCGCTCGGCCACCGCGCGCTGCACCGCCATGCCGCCGGCGGCGCAGACCTTGGCCTGCCGCAACGGCACCTCGCTGAAGCCCGGCGCGTTCAGCAGCGCGGCGTACAGCGTGTTCACCCCGAGCAACACCGTGAACGGCGTGTGCTTCAGCGTCTTGATGAAGGCCGGGATGTCGCGCGGGTTGGTGATCAGCACCACGTGGGCGCCGATCTTCATCAGCACCAGCGTCACCGTCAGCGCCAGGATGTGATACAGCGGCAACGGGATGACGCCGATTTCCTTGCCGTCCTGCAGGTCGCGGGCGATCCAGGCGGCCGTCTGCTGCAAGTTGGCGACGAGATTGCCGTGCGTGAGCATGGCGCCCTTGGCCACGCCGGTGGTGCCGCCGGTGTACTGCAGGAAGGCGAGGTCATCACGCGTCAGCGGCACGTCGTCGAGCGCCTGCGCACGGCCGGCGGCCAGCGCGTCGCGGCACGCCACCGTCCCGGCGATGTTCCAGGCCGGCACCATCTTCTTGACGTGCTTGCGACGAAGTTCACGAGCAGGCGCTTCGGCGCCGGGAACAGGTCGCCGATCTGCGTCGTGATCACGGTCTTCACCGAGGTGCGCGCCAGCACCTGCTGCAGCATGGCGGCGAAGTTCTCCAGCACCACGATGGCCACCGCGCCGGAGTCCTTCAGCTGGTGCTCCAGTTCGCGCGCGGTGTACAGCGGATTGGTGTTGACCACCGTCATGCCTGCCCCCAGCGCGCCGAACAGCGCGATCGGGTACTGCAGCACGTTCGGCATCATGATCGCCACCCGGTCGCCCCGCTTCAGGCCGGCCACCTTCTGCAGATAGGCGCCGAAGGCGCGGCTCATCGCGTCGAGCTCGCGGTAGGTGATCGACACGCCCATGTTGTCGAAGGCGGGCAGATCGGCGAAGCGCGCAGCTCTTCTCGAGGATCTCCTTCAGCGAGGCGTAGGCGGTGACGTCGATCTCGGGCGGAATGCCCTCGGGGTACTGCTGCAGCCAGAGGCGGCTGGCCACCGAGTCAGGCAGGCGTTCCATCGCCTTCTCCTTCGTCGTTGCAATCGCGGCGGATGCGGGCGGCGGGCACGCCAGCGGCGGCGTCCTCGACGTGATCGAAGGGTTCAGCATTCCGGCCCGCATGGCGGGCTTCTTCCGCGCGGGGATGGCGACGTGGCGAGCAAGGCCATCCGGCGGTGTGGCGTTCGCCGAGCGGCCCTCGGTGAGCCGTGCGCAGCGGCGCGCGGCTCTCGGCAGCCGCCGACGCCCTTCGCGCAGACAGTGTGCGCCCGCAGCGGGCCTGGGCAGTTCACCTGCGTCAACGGAGGCGGATTCGCGCCGCCGGACTCCGAGGAAACCCCAATTGGATAGGCTGAGGGCGCGGCGGGGCGCGACCGCGCCGCTACAGCGGCAGCAACAGGTACGGATCCGGCTGCGCAAGCCAGGCCATGACCTCGTCGGCGAAGCGCTGGCTTTCCGCCATCGCCCGCCGCCAGTCGCGTTCGCGTGCGCCGTGATCCAGGCCGTAGCGATAGAAATCGTTGCGGTCGGGCAGCTTACGGTTGGGCAGGCGCGCTAGCAGCGCCGGCGACGGCGAGAACAGCAGCACGTTGGCGAGCCAAGGGTGGCCGCGGGCATGCCGGCGCCAGGGCAGGAACTTGTCGAGCCAGCCGGCGGTGACTTGCGGCGAGAAGTGCGGGTACAGCACCAGCTTTGGTAGCTGCGCATAGGGCAGCCGCAGGTGGTAGTCGATGAGCCCGCCATCCCAGTACTCGCCGGGGGGCGCCCCGGCGGGGTTGCGCACTGGCTCGCACAGCAGCGGAATCGAGCCGGAGGCCAGCAGCGCATCCTCGCTGTTGCTTGCGTCGAGGCCGACGCGATCGATGCCGAACGGGTCGAACGCGCTGGCCGGGAAGCGGGGCTCGCCGGTGACGAACAGGACCCGCTGTAGATGCGCCGCCAGCCGGGTGCGCGAGACGGCGTTGGACAGCGCCGCGCGGGCAAAGGCGGCTCGCCCGGCGTCGGTGGCCAGCGCGCCGCGGGCGCGAGCCGTGATCACGGTCAGCGCACGGCCCGGCCGCGCCGCGACCGCGGCGGCGCCGCCGAGCACGGCGCGGGCGATCCTGTGGCACTGCTCGGCCACCTCCCGCGGCGTGGGCCGGTGCGGGTAGCGCTGTCCGATGTACGCCTCCGCCAGCCGCTCAAGCGCAGCGCGCGGGTCGGGCATGGCGGCCGCGGCCATTCGCCAGGCACCGATCGAGGCACCGATCAGCTCCAGCGGCACCGCGCGAAGCCAGCCGTGCGCGCCGTCGAACAGCAGCCGGTCGAGCGGGATCAGCGCCAGCCCCTTGGGGCCGCCGGCGG
>CALGWX010000298.1 GCA_937936215.1 uncultured Burkholderiaceae bacterium
CGACACGCCGCGCGCAGCGCCCAGGCGCCGATCTCGCTGATCAGCCGGCTCGACTCGGCCACCGGAATGAACCGCGCCGGCGGGATCAGCCCCTCTTCGGGGTCGCGCCAGCGCAGCAGCGCCTCGGCGCCCACGACACGCCCGCTGGCGACCTCGATCTGCGGCTGCCAGTGCAGCTCGAAGTGCCCTTCGGCCAGGGCGCGCTTCAACCGCGCCTCGGTGCGAAGCTTTTCCCGCACCGAGGCGGTCAGCTCGTCGCTGTAGAAACGCACGGCGCCACGGCCGTCACCCTTCGCCCGGTACAGCGCCGCGTCGGCATGCGACATCAGCGTCGAGGCGTCGCGGCCGTGCGCGGGGTACATGGCGATGCCGATGCTGCAACCCACCGTGACGTCCTCGCCGTCGCCGCCTCGCCACGGTTGCGCCAGCGCGGTCTGCACCCCGGCCGCGACCCGCACCGCGGCGTAGGCCTCCGGCAGCTCGGTGACCACCAGCGCGAACTCGTCGCCCCCCAGGCGGGCCAGCGTGTCGCTACGGCGCAGCCGCTGCCCCAGGCAGGTGGCGACATGCTGCAACAGCCGGTCGCCGGCGCCGTGGCCCCAACTGTCGTTGACGTCCTTGAAGTTGTCGAGGTCGAGCAACAGCAGCGCCACCTGGGTGCCGTGGCGGTCAGCGGCAGCGAGCGCCTGGTCGAGCCGAATGCCGAGCAGCAGCCGGTTCGGCAACTGGGTCAGCGGATCATGGTGCGCCAGGTAGTCGAGCCGCTCCTGCGTCTGCTTCAGCTCGGTGATGTCGCTGCAGACGCCGACGTGGTGGGTGACGCGGCCCTCGGCGTCGCGCACGACGCTGATCGACATCAGCAGCGGCACGCGGCCGCCGTCGCGCTTGACATAGACGATCTCGCCCTGCCAGTGCCCGTCGCGCGCCACGTCGGCCCACAGCGCGTCGAAGAACGCCTTGCCGTGAGCGACCGAGGCGAGTGCCGCCAGCGTGCTGCCGAGGATTTGGTCGGTGCGATAGCCCAGCATCTGCGTGAAGGCCGGATTGACGGCGACGATGCGCCGCTGCGCATCGGTGATCAGCACGCCCTCCCGGGTGTGCTCGAACACCGCCTGCGCCAACCGCAGCCTCTCCTCGGAGCGCAGGCGCCGCTCGAGGTCCGACAGCACGCCCGAAAAGCGCACCACCCGCCCCTGCGCGTCGCGCTGCACGCCGCCGCGGCCGAGAAACCAGCGATAGACGCCGTCGAAGCAGCGCAGCCGGTAGCTGAGCTCGAACGGCGCGCCGTCCTTGATGGAGCGCTGCACCGCCGCCAGGGCCGTGTCGCGATCGTCGGGATGCAGGCGGTCGCGGAACACGAACTCGTCGCGGAAGCCGGGCCCCCGGTGCCGCAGCAGCTTGGCGAACCCGTCGCTGAACTCGACCCGGTCGGTCAGCAGGTCCCATACCCAACTGCCGTCGCCGCTGGCCTGCAGCGCCAGCCGCAACCGCTGATCGCTGGCCACCTGCTCGCCGCGCGACTGTTCGAGCGCCTTCAGCATGGCGTCGAACGCCTCGCCCAGGCGGCGCACTTCAGCAGCGCCGGCGGGCACGACCGTCGGCACGGCCTCGCCGGCACGGACGCGGTCGGCCACCGCCGTCAGCTTCGCCAGCGGCCGCACCACGCTCCGGTACAGCCACAGCCCCAACAGCGAGATCAAGAGCGCCGCGGCCGCGACCTCGGGCAGCTGCGCCCGCAGCGCCTGCGCCGTCAGGGCCGCTCGCAGCGCCGTGGTGTCGACCGTGAGCCACAGCAGCGCCGGCGCACGCCCGCGCAGCGATTCACCACCGGTGGCCAGGTCCAGCCGCTGCGCCAGCACGAAGCGCCCGCCTTCGCGCCACGCGACCTGCGCCTCTTCGCTGCGCAGCGCGTCCTGCCCCAGCGCCTGCGCCCAGCCCTGCAGGACTTTCGCGGCGTCCTCGCCGACCCAAGCCCGGTGCAGCGCATGCAGCACTCGCCCCTCGGGCGAGACGACCGCTAGCGCGCGCAGCTCGGCGGCCGTCGCGACATGGGCGAACTCCTGCACGAAACGCACGTCGGCCACATCGCCGCTCGAGGCCATGCGCACCAGGCGCGCCGCCTGCGTTCGCCACTCGAGCTCGACCTGCCGTGCCAGCTCGCCGTGGCGCTGCGACAGCGCATTGCCCATCGCCAGCGCGATCGCGCTGAGCCAAAGCAGCGCGAGCACGATCGGCACGTGCCAGCGCAACGAGGTTGGCCGCGCGTTCACGCGCCGACCTCCGCCAGCGGCGGCAGGAAGCGGTCGTCGCCGAGTCCGCGCAGCGCCGCCGGCCGCTCGATCAGGTGGCCATCGAGCATCACGGTCTGCAGCGCCCGCGCCGCGGACGCCAGCCGCGTCTGCAGCCACTCCTGCTGCGCCTCCAGCGGCACGACCGTCAGGCCCTCGAACAACGCGTCGACCTCGCTGACGGCCACCCCCAGGCGGCGCGCAAGGGCCGGCCGCGCCACCGAAGGATCCTGCCGCCACGCGCGCTGCGCCGTGAAATGCGCGTCCAGCAACGCGCGCACGCCGGCCGCGTGGCTGATGCAGGCGTCGGCCCGCACGGCGATCACGTCGACGATCGCGCCCGGCATGCGGGCGCTGTCGAACAGCACGCGCGCGCCGCCCGCGCGAAGGGCGCGCGCGGCCGGTCCGAACGTGACCACGGCATCGACGGCGCCGCCGGCGAGCGCGGCGCGGTGCCGCGACAGTGGCAGGTCGATGAGTTCGACCTCATGCGACCGCAGCCCGGCGGCATCGAGCGCGCCCTTCAGCAGCACGGCACCCGTGGCGGTGCGTTCCAGGCCGATACGCCGCCCGCGCAGCGCCCCCAGCGAGCCGATGCGCGGGGCGGCGAGCAGCATGTCGGCGCCGTGCGACTCGTTGCACACCGCCACGGCCACCAGGTCCAGCCCGCGGCTGCGGGCGAGCAGCATCTCGTCGAGCGTCAGGCCGGCGGCCTCAACGCTGCGGGCATGCAGCGCCTGCAGGCTGTCGCTCGACGATGGCATCTCGACGAGACGTACGACGCCGGGATCGAGCCGCCCGGCGGCGCGCTCGACCTCGGCGAAGAGATAAGGCGCCCAGTCGTTGCACGCCAGCCGCAGCGACGCGGCGGCAGACGTGCAGCCCAGCA
>CALGWX010000299.1 GCA_937936215.1 uncultured Burkholderiaceae bacterium
CCAGCGCTGGCGCATGCCCTGCAGCAGGCCATCGATGATCTGGCCGCCGATGGCCAGCATCTGCGCCGGGACACCCTTGACCGCCTGCACGATGTCGTAGATCACGCCGCCAAGCGTGGTGGGCGCGCCCATCAGCCGCGACAGCAGCGCATCGATGCCCTTGGACAGCAGGGTACCCACCGCGTATCCGGCGGCGAAGGCTGCGGCCAGCTTCCCAAGCGGCGAGATGACTGCCCAGAGGCGCGCGGCCAGCGGCGCTAGCGCAGCGCCGATGCGGGCGACCACGCCGTATGCCCGCCCACCCCAGGCGACGATGGTCTGCCAGGCCAGGCTGGCCTGCATCATGACGCCGGCGATCAGCGAGCGGATGCGCGCGCCGATGGTGCGCGCCGCGCCGCCGGCCTTGCCGCCGGTGTCGGGCACCCCCATGCCGGGCAGGCCGCCTCCAGGCATGTTGACGACCCACACCTTCTGCACGCCGCCGATGGCAGATGACGCGGCATCCAGCAGGCCTGCGCCTGGCGCTTCGGCGCCGCCTTTGCCGCGTCCAAACAGCCCGCGCAGCTTGCCCAGCGCACCGATGGCGATCAGCGCCGTGCCGGCCGCCGCCGCCAGGCTGGAGAGCGCCGCCACGCCGCCGGCCACCCAGCGGGTCAGCGATGGGAACTTGGTGATGAGCGCCTCGATCTTGTCCACCGCCGCCAGCACCGCGCCAGCGATGGCGTCTTTGAGCGGCATCAGCGCTTCGCCCAGGCGTATCCATAGCTGCTCGAAACGGTTGAGCATCTGCTGCCACTTGGCGCCGGCGCTTTCGTTCAGCACGCGGCTGGCGGCATCGAACGCGCCGGCGCTGCCGCGGATGGCGGCCAAATCCTCCTTGAGCACTTCGGTCTGACCGAGCAACAGCATCGCGGCGCGGAAGCCTTCTTCGCCAAATCCTTTGCGCAGCTTGTCCTCCATCTCGGGCGTGAGGCGATTGATGTCGCCGATCTTGGCCTTGAGGTTTTCCAGGGTGCGCAAGAGGTCAAGCTCGCCGGTGCCCTTCTTGACGGCGACCTTGAAGCCGATCTCTTGTGCAGCCTTGAAGCGGTTGGCCAGCAGGTTGGCCAGCGCCGTGCCGGCCATCGAGCCTTGCAAGCCGGCGCTGTTGAGCCGCCCCAGCGCCGCGCCCATGTCGTCCACCGCGAGCCTGGCAGTCTTGGCCGCCGGCGTGGCGTATTTCAGCCCTTCGGTGAGCTGCGACAGATTCTTGAGCTGGAAGCGCTGCTGCGTGGCGGTGATGATGTCGCCCATGCGCGCGAACTCGGCCGCCGCATCACGGCTGCCGTCGCGCATGTTGTTCCACAGGATCGCCACCGCCTCGCCTGCCTCGTCCGCGCTGCCGCGCGTGGCCTGGCCAACCTTGATCGAGACCTCGACGGCGTAGGTGGCCAGCGCCTCCGGGATGCCGGCCGACAGGATGTTGTAGGCGGTGTTGTAGTAGTCGGCGAGCGTGGCGCGGTTTTGCCGCGTGAAGGCGAAGGCAGACGCCTGCATCTTGGCCAGCGCCTCGTGCGTGACGCCTGGCATGGAGGCGATGGTGGCGCGCGCGTCATCGAACGCCGCGAAGGCATGCACGGCCTGCATGCCGATCTGCTGCATGCGCGATGACAGGCCCGATGTGGCAAGCGCCACGCCATGCAGCGCGGCGCCGGCCAGCGCAGCCTTGTTCGAGATAGACTCCAGCGCGCGCCCGAGCGTGGAGGTGGCGCCTTGTATCTGCTTGATCGGAGCGCTGGCGCGGTCGATGGCGCTGATGATGACGCCGACCGTCATCCCGGCTAGACTCATGGCATGACCTCACTCATTCTGGCACTGTTGCTTGCGTTGCTGGCCTCAGCACTGCCGCTGGCGGTGGAAGGCTGGTCATGGCAGGGCGCATCCGCTGTCGCCATCCTGACGCTTGCGCTTTGGCCGCTGGTGGCCATCATGCGCGCCATCGTCGGCTGGCTGCACCACGTCATCACTGGCCGCCGCGCGCCTTGAGCGCGCGCTCGGCGCGCCTGACCCACTCGGCAAACTCGCTCACCTCCATCCCGCGCCCCACCTCGGGCGGCCAGTGGTACGCGAGCGCCTGCATCTCCAGACCGTCCATCGGGTGGATCAGCCGTTTCCCAGCATCTCCGCCACGGCCTTGCTGGCCGCGGCGAAGTCGCTGGCGTCGAGCTCGCGCACCTGGTCGGGCGTCCATTCAGCAAGGTTGGCAATCAAGGCCACGGTCTTGGCGGTCTCACCGGCGACCTTGTCGATGGCTTCCAGGTCGCGCACCTTGGGGCGGCGCAGCTTGAGCACACCCACTTTGGCGCCATTGATCTCGATCGGTTCGCGCAGGGTGATGGTGGTCATGCGGTGGTCTCCTTGCGGGGTTTACGGGTCTTGGCAGTGCTGGCGGGCGTGTCCACATTCGATGCGACATCGGCGGCTTGCAGGCGCACGATGCCACGGCGCGCCAGGGCCTCGGCGGTGGCGGCATCGAGCGTGAGGGTGTCGCCCGCGGCGAGGTGGCGGCCCGGCAGCCACCAGCCGCCGACCAGCACGGTGACGGTGGTCGCGTCCACGTCACACCCCCAGCGCGGCGCGCACGGCCTGCAGTTGATCCTGCCCGTTGATCACGGCCACCATATTGACCGGATCCAGCTCCACCAGCGTGCGCCCCTCGATGTCGAGCTTGTAGTAGTGCACCATCGCGGTGATCTTGAGGTCGGAGGCCTCGGTGGGCTTCCAGGCGTCCGGCTCGAAGGCCAGCACCGCGCGCAGGGTGATCTCGATCGGGCGGCAGGTGCCGTCGTAGTCCACCATCGCACCGGTAAAGCGCAGCGGCACCAGCCGCCCCGGCACCACGGCAAACTGCGCGAACAGATCCGGGTCGTAGCCGGTGATCGTGAAGGAGGCTTCGAGCTTTTCAACCGCTCCCATAGGGATGGCGACTTCCGCGCCCATGCCGCCGGCCTTGTAGTCGCGCACGATGGGTGCGAGCTTCGGCGGCGTGAACTCGGCCACGCGACCGAGGTACCCCTTGTCGGCCACGAAGGCCGACAGGTTGGAAAGCACGTGTTGAATGGCCATGATGGTCTCCTAGTCAGGCAGCGAAGATGTCGGCGGCGTAGTCGGCCACCAGGTGGCTGCGGAAGGTCACGCGCTCGGCCGGGGCCGGCGGCGTGAAGTCGAAGTCGAAGTACACGCGGCCCGCGGCGATGTTGGCCGGGCTGTTGAGTTCTTCGTCGAGCCAGCAGCGTCCGCCCAGGATGGCGCCCACGCTCTTCAGGTGCCGCAGGTAGGCGTTGACGGATTCCTCCACATCGCGCACATACGCCTTGCCGATGGCGCGGTCCACCGCCCACAGATGCGCCTGCAGCAGCGATTCGTGGATCATGTCGGCAGTGCGGCGCACCGACAGGAAGGCCCACTTCGGGTCGGACGAGCAGGTGCGGTTGCCCCACAGGCGGATGCCTTGCTCGGTCACGAGCGTGGCCACGCCGGGTTCGTTGAGCAGGTTGGCTTCCGAGTCGACGCGCCCCAGGCCAAAGTCGATGGCGCGCGCCGGGCGCTCGATGCCCAAGAGCGGGTTGTTGGAGGGGCTCCACCAGAAGCCGCGCTCGTTGTCGATCTTGGCCATCAGCCCGGCCACATGGGGGCTGACCGGCACCACGCTGCCATCGGCCACCGCCCACGGGTCGATCAGGTAGGCGCGGCTGCTGTCGAAGTTGGCGCGGTAGGCGATGGCCGCCGCGCTGGTGCTGTTGGGGCCGTCGATCAGCGCCACCGCACGCAGCTTGTCGGCCTGGGCGATGAGCGCATCGGCCACCAGCTTGTGCTGCGTGAAGCCCGGCGCCAGCAGCACGCGCGGCACCACGCCCAGCACCGAGCGCGCGGTCTCCAGCGCGGCGATGCCGGTGCGCTGGCCCGTACCGGTATCGACGCCGCCGACGACGGCGGCCAGGCGCTCGTCGACAGTCGTGGTGGTTGTATCGTCGGCCACATCGGGCACGCGGATGACGACGATGAGCGGCGCGTAGCCCTGCGCGTGGATGGCTTTGATCGCCTGCGGCAGCGTACCGGCATTGCCAAGGCCGGCGGCGCTGCGCGGGGTGGCGATCAGCACCGGCGTGTGGAGCGGGAACACGGTATCGGACGCGTCGGGGGCGGTGCCGACCAGACCGATGAGGCTGGATCGAGCGGTCTGAATGGGCCGCAAACCGTCGTCGATCTCGATCACGTCGACGCCGTGGTGGAAAGCGGTGGTCATGGTGAGCTCCTTTCGGTCAAATGGTGTGCATGGGGGGTTGGCTGGGTCATGCGGCGGGTGGGTCGATGCGCAAAATCTCGTCCACGCGCCCGGCGGCGATCAGCCCAGCGATGGCAAGCGCCTGCACCCCGGCGATGGTCTGCGCATCGGTCAGCACGATGCCATCGGCCGTCTGCCACTTGAGCAGCGCGGCTTTCAGCGCCGGCGACTGGTCAGCGGCGGCCAGAATCGCCGTCATCTCCGCTTCGGTGAAGCGGCTCAAGAACTGCAGGCGTGTGAGGCGCGCAGGCGTGGCGCGGTCGGCTTCCGTGACGGCGAACTGCACCGCCTGCACCGCCTGCACGTCCAGCGCGGCCTCGATCTCGGCTTCGCAGCGGTTGGAGGCGCGGCGAATCGCCTCGCGCTCGATCAACACCGCCTCCAGCGTCTCGCCGGGCAAGCCGAGACGGTCGCGCTCCTGGGCGCGTTCGATGCGCCAGGCCAGGGCGGTGATGTTGGCCTGCGCCTGGCGCTTGATCTCGGCGATGCGGGAGGTTTTGGCGCGAGCGAGTGCCACGGTTTCATCGGCCACGATCTCGCCGTCGTCCGACAGTGACAGGATGGAGAGGTCGTCCGGCAGCGCCGCTACCTCGACCACGATCCCGCTGCCGTGCCAGGGGCCATCGACCGCGCCAAGGCAGGCGCGCGTGGCTTCGTCAAAAATCAGCTTCATTGCTCACCCCTTAAGCCGCCAGATAGGCGATTTCGTAGCTGTTGCGCAGGTAGTACTGGATCGTGGTGTTGTTCACCGCGCGCAGCGCGTTGTCATACACATGCGGCAGCGTCGTGCGGTTGATGAGGTCGTTGGTCGATTGGCCGTTGGTCGCCGTCCAGCCGATCCCGCCGATGCGGATGTATTGGCCGACGGTCGCGCCGTCGCCCCAGACGGCGGGGTTGCTGATCTGCCGGATGCGCACCAGCAGGAAGTTGCCCGTGACCAGCGTGGTCGGGTTGGAGCTCCAGCCGCCGCCAGCGTAGGTGAACTTGGTGGCGGCGTTGTAGAGGATGTCCAGCGCCTGGCTGCTGGCGTTGATGGCGCTGATGGCTGTGCTCGATTGACGGATGGCTGCCAGCGCGTTCTGCGAGGCCGCTACCGCCTGCATCGCCGTGCTGCTGGCCACGACCGCCTGCATCGCCGTGCTGCTGGCCGCCACCGCCTGCATCGCCGTGCCAGACGCGCACATCGCTGCGGCGCCCGAAGGCGACGAAATGAGCTGCTGAAACGCCGTCAGGTTGGCAGGCGTTTGCAACCACGTCTGCAATCCGCTGCCCGTGATCGATGGCGACAGCAGGTATTCCAGCGCCTCCGGGGAGCCGTTGAGCAGCCGGAAGTGCCGATGCATCCGGGCGATCTCGGCGTACGTCGGTGCGAGCAGTGACATATCAA
>CALGWX010000300.1 GCA_937936215.1 uncultured Burkholderiaceae bacterium
GGCGTCGCCCGCGACGAGGCCGTGCGCCGCATCTACGAGGACGACATGGTCGCCAAGCTCGCTGCTCGCGGCGTCCAGGGCGTGCGTAGCTATACGGTGCTGCCCGCGGCGCTGGCTGCCGACAGCCACGACCGGCTGCTGGCCGAGGCGCGTCGCGCCGGGGCGCGCTATCTGCTGTCGACCGCGGTCATCGGCCAGGAAACGGAAACGGTCGTCTATCAAGAGCCGTGGCCGGCAGCCGGCTACGTCGGCTTCC
This sequence comes from uncultured Burkholderiaceae bacterium, assembly GCA_937936215.1. Classification (GTDB taxonomy): domain Bacteria; phylum Pseudomonadota; class Gammaproteobacteria; order Burkholderiales; family Burkholderiaceae_F; genus JADJWR01. The sequence goes on from CALGWX010000300.1 coordinate 257, forward strand.
GCGGCTGGTACGGCGCCTACTGGGGCATGGCCTGGCCGGTGGCCACCCAGGTGCGCACCTATCGCGTGTTCATCGCCCAGACGGCGCTCACGCGCGTCGACGCCGACCGCGTCGACTGGGTCGCGCGCACGCGCACGACGGCGCCGGCCAACATCGAGAGCGAAACCCGCGGCTTCGTCGACGTGATCCTCGGGGCGATGACCAAGGACGGGCTGTTGGCGGCGGCCAAGTAGAGAGAGTCGCCCGCGCTCGGCAGGCAACGAATTCCCAAGGCCGAGACGCAGCGCCGTCCCGTCTTTTTGGTCGCAGCGGGCACGGCCGGCAAAGGTCGGCGCTCTCGAAGTCGGTCCTCGCGCAAGTAGACAATTCGAAAGAGCGAAGGAGCGAAGCGCCCCAGGGATGAACGGAAATTGCTCGAACGTATCACTGTCAACCCGGCGATTCTTTGCGGCAAGCCGATCATTCGGGGCCGGCGCGTCGCGGTCGAGCAGGTCCTCGGCATGCTCGCCGCAGGTGATACACCGGAACTCATCCTGGACAATTACCCGTTTCTCGAAAGGGAAGACATCCCGGCGTGCCTTGTCTATGCCCGGCGGCTGGTCGGCCGGGAGCGTGTAGAGCCGGCGTTGACCGAAGCGGCAGTTTGAGAATGCGGCTTGACACCTGCGTGTCGCCGCCGGTGCGCGACGAGTTGCGCTCGCACGTCCACCCTGTCGTCTGGATCGGCGATTGGGCGAACGATCCCGGCGACGATGCCGTGCTCGAGTTCGCCTTGCGAGAGGCGCGCGTGCTGATCGCCTTGGACAAGGACTTCGGCGAGCTCGCCGTCGTTTTCGGTCGCCGGCATTGCGGCATCGTCCGCCTTGTCGATCTTTCCGTCTCTCAGGTGGGTAAGTTGTGCGCCGCCGCGCTTGATCGGTACGAGTCTGATCTGGCGCGCGGCGGGTTGCTCTCGGTCGAACCCTATCGCGTCCGCCTTCGGCCGGCAGAGAAAGACCAACAGGAATAACCCGCGACCTCAGCGGCACGCGGACTGCCGCCACCGGCCGACGGCGGCACTCGGTTGATGGTTCCAGACGCCTCGGCGTCGCCGCTGGCCGTCTAGCGGGCGGCCAGCAGGCAGCGCAGGCTGGCTGGCGGCGCTGCACCCGAGGGCCGAGATCGGCGGCAGACGGCCGGCATTCCCCATGGCGCTGCGCCGCGGCCGCGATAACCTAACGGCCATGGTCTGGCGCCGACTCGACACCACGCCCCTCGACATCGACACCGGTGTCGAGCCGGCGCTGGCGCTGGCGGTGGCCGAGGCGCTGGCGGCGCACACGGTGCCGCTGGTGGTGTCCCGCCACGGCCGCGTCGAGCCGCTGGCCACTGGCGCGTTCTACCGCGCCGGCACGCGGCTGTGGCTGGTGACCTGCCGCCACGTGTTCGACGACGGCGTGGCGCTGGGCGACGTCGGCATCGCGCTGCCGCCGGCCAGCCGCGTGCGCTGGCTTCGGGACGGGCGAGCGCGGCTGCTGGCGCACCCCGAGCACGATCTGGCGGCGATCGCCCTTGCCGGCGGCGAACTGGCGCGCGAGTGCGGCCGCGCCTGGCCGGCGCTGCCGCTGGCGGACTTCGACGAGGCGCCGGCGCACGCGCTGGTGCTGGCCGCTTACCCGTACGCACAGATGCGGCGGATCGAATCCGTGCTGCACGCGCGGCCGCTGGTGGTGTTCGCGCGCTGGCGCGGCGCTGGCGGCGACGTGCTCGCCAGCTACGCCCGCATCGCCCGCCGCGCCGACGGGCAGCCGGTGCACGCGCCGCCGCTGGATGGCGCCTCGGGGGCCACGCTGTGGGCATTGCGCACGGTCAGCGCCGATGGCCGCTACGTGCTGCAGCCGGCCGCCGTGCAGTTCGCCTTCAAGCACGACGCCTACATGCGCGGCGCGCCGTTTGCGGCGCTGCGGCCGCTGCTGCATTCACTGCACTGAGGCGGACGCGGCGAGCCGACGCCGACGAGACCGGCCTGCCGCCCCTGACCCGAGTTGCCGCCGGCGCAGCCGAGTTCCGAACGGCCAGCCCGAGTCACCGCTGGCCACGCCGACGCGCTACCGGTTGAGCCGAGTCGCAATCGGCCAAAACGACTCGACGTCTGCTGAGCCGAGTCACCATCCGCGACCCCGAATCGGCGTCGGCGAACCCCAGTCGGCACGGCCGAAGCAGGGCCGGCGCCGGCGGACCGTTGGGCGCTCCTCGTGGATGCGTCGCGGCGGGCCGCCGCCGGGCGCAGCGACTGGACTTAGCCGTTCGCCCAGCGCGAATAGCGCGGCAGCGAGGCTTGCAGGAAGGTCATCTGGTCGGCGAGGATGCGCCGGTTGCTTAGGATGAAGCCTTCGTTGCGGCACACTGCGTAGGGCACGTACAGCAGCGGCATCCGCGCCTCTTCGGGCAGGCGGTTGCCCTTGCGCGTGTTGCACGAGCGGCAGGCAGTGACCACGTTGGTCCACTCGTGGCGGCCGCCGCGCGACACCGGCAGGATGTGCTCGACCGTCAGCTCACTTTCGGCGAACTGGTCGCCGCAGTAGGCGCAAATGTGGCGGTCGCGGGCGAACAGGCGATGCTTGGTGAGCCCCACGTGCGTGTGGCCGCTCGGGATGCGATGGCGGCCGCGGATCATCACGATCGAGCTGGCGATGAACTCCGAGCGCAGGCCGGTGCGCTCCTGCGTGCCGCCGCTCCAAGCGAACAGGTTCTCGCCGAGGTCGGTCACCACCTTGCCGGCGGCGTAGTAGCGGGCGGCGCGCATCATCCCAGCCCAGCGTACGGGCTGACCGTAAGTGTCGATGATCAGGATCCGTGGTCCAGCGTCGCCTGCGTACATGCCGCAATAGTGCCACGCGGCGATGTCGTTTGCATGGCGAAGGGCGCTGAGGTGCCGCCGCTGGGCACGAAGCGGCGGCGCGTGCGGGCCGTATTCCGCTCCGCCTGTACGCCGCTGCGGCGGGGCCGGCGGCTTGGACCCATTTGCGGCGAGGCCCGCCGCGGCGGCTGTCAGGAGATCGGCGCGAGTGGCCTGGGGCTGCGGCCATCGGCCGCGGCCGCGAGACGGACACGCGCCGCCGATCGATGCGCCGTTTGTCAAGCGCGGCGCCAGAGCGCCGGCGAGTATTCGCTAAAGGAGCCGTCGTCGCGCAACACCTTCAGCCGCGGGGGCGACTCGTCACGGGCGATCAGCACACGGCCGCGGCCGCCGCCATTCACGGCAAGCACCAGGTCGCCGTCGCGAAGGCCGCGTTGCGCGAGGTCGCGCTGCAGGGCAAGGATGTCGCGCTCGCGCGCGATGCGGTCGAGTTTCTGCTGCAGCGACAGCGCAGGCGGTGCGGGCAGGTTGGACTTCATCATGGCGGCGGGCGAGGCGGGCGACGCGAGTCTCGCGCCGGTGCTGGCACCGCGACATTCGGAGTTGCACCGAAGACGGCGGCCTTGCGCGCCCGCCGTCGTCGGGCTAGTCGTCGCGCCTGCCGTTGCTGCCAAGGAAGCGCGGGTCGGGGCCGTTTTCGATCCGCTGCACGATGCCGCGGCCGTCGAAGTAGATGACCATCTCCGAGTTCCACACCCCGTTTTCCTTGTAGGGGTACATCCAGCCCACCAGGCCGGTTAGACGAAAGGGCACGGTGATGCGCGGCCGCCCGAACTCGCGCAGGATGTCGGCCTGGGTGTCGACGCCCACTCGCACCCGCGCGAAGTTCTCGGCCGTGCGCACCTGGGTGACCGCCTGCACGCGCCCGGCCGCGTCAAAGTCCACCGCCCAGACGTACTGCTCGAAGCCGCCAAGCGGATACAGCCAACGCTCGCCGCCGCCGGGCAGAGGGAACCGGTCCGGGGCCGCACCGTGCTTGGCCTGCACCGCGGCGCGATCGGCGCCGACCAGCGAGGCATCGGGCGTGGCGCAGCCGGCGAGGAAGACGGCGGCCAGCAGCAGCGCTGGCACAAGGCGACGCAGGCCGAGTTTGCGGTTCGCGTTCATCGCCGCGCCTCCATCAAAGCGTGTGGCGAAGAGTACAGCCATCGCCGTGACACAGGGCGCCATCCGCCGCGAGCGCGCTGCCGGCACGAACGGGCCGCCGGGGGGACAGCACTATCGGCGCAGCGCCGCGCCAGTCGGCGCGTCGCGGGCGTCCAAGTGCCAGCGGGCGCCGAGGCGCTCGGCGACCCCGGGCGGCAGGCCAATCCCCCCTCGGGGTGCCGCCTGTCGTGGGGGCGCGGGGAGCGGCGCTTCCGCCCTTCCGAAGCATCGACTTTGTCCGCGTATCGCGCGCCGGTGCCGGGGTCGCAGGCGCTGCGCACCGCCGAGGCCAGCAGGTCTGGCGATCCGCGAGGCTCGGCGCGGCAGCAGGTCGCGGCGGTAGCTGCTGCGCACCAACCCGGCCAGCGCGCCGTCCCGTCGCGCGGGGGCGCGGCGGCGTGGCCTGCCTCCTCGATCCGGCAGTCGAGTGCCTTCGGTTGCCGCGCCGTGGGTGCGCCCGCGTACGGGCACGACGGGGGTCGACGGCGTCCGACGGTTACCGCCCGGGGCTGACGCGCCTAGTTCGCCTTGCGGATCGACGTGATGATCAGGTCGTCGCCTTTCTGCTCGACGGTGAACTTCACTTTGTCGCCCTCCTTCAGGTCGCCCGCCATCGCCGGGTCCTTGAGCTTGAACGACATCGTCATCGCGCCCATATTGATGCTCTTGATCTCGCCGTGCCGCAGCAGCACGGTGCCGCGCGACTTGTCGATGCGGCGCACCTCGCCGTCGGCCGGCTCGCTCGTCGCCGCGGCTGCGGCCGGAGCCTTGGGGGCGCCGTGGCCGGCATGCTGGGCAAAGGCAGGCGCAGCGGCGCCAACGGCAAATGCAAAGGCAATCAGCAGGGGTTTCATCCGGGGTTCTCCTGTTCGGGGTTGCAAAGGGTCGGCTCAGCGGCGCGGCGCCGCATCGTAGGACGCATAGACGCGGGCGCTGCCGTCGGGCTGCACGAGCAGCACATCGTACGGGTCGACCACGCCTTTGTACTCCGGGCCGTCCATCCCGGGCGAGCCCACGGGCATCCCGGGCACCGACAGTCCCAGCGCGCTTGGCCGCTCGCGCAGCAGCCGCTTGATCTCGCGCGCGGGGACGTGGCCCTCGACGACGTAGCCGCCGACCAGCGCGGTGTGGCAGGAGCCGAGCTTGGCCGGCATGCCGAAGCGGGCGCGGTAGTGGCGCGAGTCGGGCACGTTGGTCGCGTTGACCTTGAAGCCATTGGCTTCGAGGTGGCTGATCCAGTCGTTGCAGCAGCCGCAGGTGGGCGATTTGTAGACGTGGACCTCGGGCAACGGCGCCGGCTTCGGGCGCGGCGACTGCGCCAGCGCAGGCGCGGCGAGGACGGAAAGCAGCGCGAGCACTGTGCGCCGGCGGCGGGGTGGGTTCATCGGCAGCACTCCTTGGGGCAGTGGACCGGCATTCGGCGCCGGCGTTCCTTTGGCGGCGGGTGGCGGCATGGCATCGCGTCTCATGCGGCGGCCGGCGCCGGCTGGGCCGATGCCGCCTTCGCGACCCGCCGCTGCATCACCAGCGCGTACAGCGCCGGGATGACGATCAGCGTCAGGAGCGTCGAGGTCACCATCCCGCCGACCATCGGCGCGGCGATGCGGCGCATCACTTCGCTGCCCGTGCCGGTGGCCCACATGATCGGCAGCAGCGCGGCGATGGTGGTGACCACCGTCATCATCTTCGGCCGCACGCGCTCGACCGCGCCGTGCATCACCGCGGCGTTCAGATCCGCCACCGTGGGCAGACGGCCGGCGGCGCGGCACTTCTCGCGCACGTCGCGCCAGGCGTGGTCGATGTAGATCAGCATCACCACGCCGGTTTCGGCGGCCACGCCGGCCAGCGCGATGAAGCCCACCGCCACCGCCACGCTGAGGTTGTAGTCGAGCCACCACAGCAGGAACACGCCGCCGACCAGCGAAAACGGCACCGACAGCATCACGATCAGCGTCTCGGTGAGCCGCCGGAAGTTCAGGTACAGCAGCACGAAGATCACCGCCAGCGTGGCCGGCACGACGATCTTCATCTTGTCGATGGCGCGCTGCATGTACTCGAACTGGCCGCTCCAGGTGACGTAAGTGCCGGGCGGGAACCTGACGTTCTCGGCCACCGCGCGCTGCGCCTCGCGCACGTAGCCGCCGAGGTCGCGGTCGCGGATGTCGACGTAGATGTAGGCGGAAAGCAGCGCGTCCTCGGTGCGGATCACCGGCGGGCCCTGCACGATGCGCGCCCGCGCGACTTGGCCGAGCGGGATCATCGCCGGCGGCTTGCCCATCTCCGGCATCAGCGGCACCAGCACCTCGCGCTCGATGTGCTCCGGGCTGGCGCGCGCGTCGCGCGGATAGCGGACGATGACGCCGAAGCGGGCGCGGCCCTCGACCGCGGTGGTGACCAACTCGCCGCCGAGCGCCTGCGCCACCACCTCCTGCAGTTCGCCCACGCTCAGGCCGTAGCGGGCGAGTTGCGCGCGGTCCGGCTCGATGTCGAGGTAATAGCCGCCGGTGAGGCGCTCGGCATAGGCGCTGGTCGTGCCCGGCACGTTGCGCAGCACGGTCTCAATCTGCCGTGCCAGCCTCTCCATCTCCTCGAGGCTGGAGCCGAAGACCTTGACGCCGATTGGCGTGCGGATGCCGGTGGACAGCATGTCGATGCGCGCCTTGATCGGCATCGTCCACGAGTTGGCGATGCCGGGGAATTGCAGCGCCTGGTCCATCTCGGCGATCAGCTTCTCCACCGTCATGCCCGGCCGCCACTGCGATGGCGGCTTCAGGTTGATCACCGTCTCGAACATCTCGATCGGTGCGGGGTCGGTGGCGGTGGCGGCGCGGCCGGCCTTGCCGATCACCGACTCGACCTCCGGGAAGCTCTTGATGATCCGGTTCTGCACCTGCAGCACCTCGGCCGCCTTGGTGATCGACATGCCGGGCAGCGAGGTCGGCATGTAGAAGATCGAGCCTTCGTTCAGCGTCGGCATGAACTCGGTGCCCAGGCGCATCGCCGGCACGATGCTCGCGGCGGCGATCAGCAGCGTCGCGGCCAGCGTCACGAGCTTGTGCCGCAGCACCCAGGCGATCAGGGGCCGGTAGCTCCAGATCAGCAAGCGGTTCAGCGGATTGCGGCCTTCCGGCAGGATGCGGCCGCGGATCAGGTACACCATCAGCATCGGCAGCACCGTCACCGACAGCAGCGCGCCGCCGGCCATCGCAAAGGTCTTGGTGTAGGCGAGCGGCGCGAAGAGGCGCCCCTCCTGCGCCTCCAGCGTGAACACCGGCAGGAAGCTCACGGTGATGATGGCCAGCGAGAAGAACAGCGCCGGGCCGACTTCTTTGGCGGCGGCGACGATGGCCTCGAAGCGGTCGGCCCCCGGCGCCAACCGCTCGATGTGCTTGTGCGCGTTCTCCACCATCACCACGCCGGCGTCGATCATCGCCCCGATGGCAATCGCGATGCCGCCCAGGCTCATGATGTTGGCGTTGATGCCCAACAGGCGCATGCAGATGAACGAGAACAGCACGCCGAGCGGCAGCACCAGGATCACCACCAGCGCACTGCGGGCGTGCAGCAGGAACAGCGCGCAAACCAGCGCCACGATCAGCGACTCCTGGATCAGCGTCGATTTCAACGTGTCGATGGCGCGGCGGATCAGGTCCGAGCGGTCGTAGACGGTGGCGATCGTCACCCCCTCGGGCAGGCCCGCTCGCAGCGACTCGATCTTCGCCTTGACGCCGTCGATCACCGCCAGCGCGTTCTCGCCGAAGCGGGCCACCACGATGCCGGAGACCACCTCGCCCTCGCCGTTAAGTTCCGCCACGCCGCGGCGCTCGTCGGGACCGAGTTCGACGCGGGCCACGTCGCGCACCCGCACCGGCGTGCCGGCCTCCGCGCGGACGACGAGGTCGCCGATGTCGGCGGCGCCACGCAGGTAGCCGCGGCCGCGCACCATGAACTCGGTCTCGGCCATCTCCAGCACGCGGCCGCCGACGTCGCGGTTCGAGTCGCGGATCACCTGCGCCACGCGCGAAAGCGCAATGCCGTAGGCGCGCAGCTTCACGGGGTCGACGACGACCTGGTACTGCTGCACGAAGCCGCCGATCGAGGCCACCTCGGAAACCCCCGGCACCGAGGTGAGCTGGTAGCGGATGAACCAGTCCTGCAGGGTGCGCAGCTCGGCGAGCGTGCGGTCCTTGGCCAGCACCACGTACTGGTAGACCCAGCCGACGCCGGTGGCATCCGGGCCGATCTGCGGCGTCACACCCGGCGGCAGCCGCCCGCTGGCGAAGTTCAGGTACTCCAGCACGCGCGAGCGGGCCCAGTAGATGTCGGTGCCGTCGTCGAAGATCACGTAGACGAAGCTGGCGCCGAAGAACGAGAAGCCACGCACCACCTTCGCCTTCGGCACCGACAGCATCGCGGTGGTCAGCGGGTAGGTGACCTGATCCTCGACCACCTGCGGCGCCTGCCCCGGCACCTCGGTGTAGACGATCACCTGCACGTCCGAGAGATCGGGCAGCGCATCGAGCGGCGTGCGCAAAATGGCGATGACGCCGGCGAAGACGAGCCCGAGCGTGGCCAGCCCGACCAGGAACGGGTTGCGCGCCGACCAGTCGATCACGCGTTCGAGCATGGTCAGCCTCCGTCGCGGTGGCGTCGAACCGCGGCGGCGCTCATTTGCGCGCCTCGATGCGGGTGACGACCCACTCGCCCGGCTTGCGCTCGACGAAGTCGAAGTCGATCGCGGCGCCTGGCTTGAGTCCCTTGCCGAGCGACTCGTTGGCGGGCACGAACTCCATCGTCATCCGCGGCCAGTTCAGGCTCGGCACCGGTTCGTGCGTGATCAGCAGCACGCCGGTCTTGGCATCGATGTCGTCCAGCGTGCCCACCGCGCTGTGCGTGACCTGCTTCTTCCCGGCCACGTCGACGCCGCCGGTCATGCCGGCGAGCGCGGCCTTGAGGTTGGCCTCGGCGTCGATCAGGAAGTTGGCGGCGACCACCACCCGCTCGCCTTCCTTCACGCCGTCGAGGACGGCGACGAACTGGTCGCCGCGGGCGCCGAGCTTCACGTCGCGCGGCTCGAAGCGGCCCTCGCCGAGGTCCACCAACACCACGCGCCGCGTGCCGCTGTCGATCACGGCCGAGTTCGGCACCGCCAGCACCTCCCGGCCGGCAGCCGGCAGCTCGACCTGCGCGTACATCGCCGGCTTGATGCGGCCGCGCGGGTTGGGCAGTTCGATGCGCACCTGTGCCGCCCGCGTCTCGGCGCGCAGCGTCGGATAGACGTAGGTGACGAGGCCCTCGAAGGTTTCGCTCGGATACGCGTCGAAGCGCAGCAGCGCGCGTTGGCCCACCCGCACGCGGCCGATGTCCTGCTCGAACACCTCGGCGATCACCCACACGCTCGACAGGTCCGCGATCTGGTAGAGCATCTCGCCCGGCATGAAGCGCATCCCCTGCACGGCGCGGCGTTCGAGAACGACGCCGCTGGCGGGCGAGCGGAAGGTCAGCGTGCGGCGCGGCTCGCCGCCGGCGGCCAGCCGCGCGAGGTCCGCGTCGGTGACGTCCCAGTTGCGCAGCCGCTCCAGCGCCGAGTCCGCCAGCCGCTTCATGCCGGCGACCGTCGCCGTATCGGCGTCCTTGACCGCGGCCAGCCCCTGCGCGGCGATCGCGTACTCGCGCTGGGTGGCCAGCAGTTCCGGGCTGTAGGCCTCGAACAGGGGGTCGCCGCGGGCGACGAACTGGCCGGTGGCATTGACCCACAGCCGCTCGACATAGCCCTCGAACTTCGGCGTGATGCTGGCCAGCTTGCGTTCGTCGACCTCGACGCGGCCGGCGGCGCGCACCACGGCGTCGAGCGCCCGCCGCTCGGCCGCGACGCTGCGTACGCCGAGCTTCTGGATCCTGGCGTTGCTGAGCTTCACCGCGCCGCCGCTGTCCTCCTCCTCGCCTTCGTAGACGGGGATGTAGTCCATCCCCATCGAGTCCTTCTTCGGCACCGGCGAGGTGTCGGGCAGCCCCATCGGGTTGCGGTAGTAGAGGATCTTGCGTCCGCCCTTGCTCGCCTCGGCGGCCGGGGCGGCGGCGGTCGCGGCGGCGTGATCGTGCGTGGCGGCGCCCTGCCGGGTGCCGAATAGGTAGCCCGCCGCCGCGGCGGCGGCCAGCGCGACGACGATCGCCACCGCCTTGGCGGCGCTGCCGCCCGCCCCGGGCCGCGCTTCGCCAGCAGGGGCGCCCTGCGGGTTGCCCGTCGAACTCATAGCTCCTCCCCAATCAGCCGTTCGATTTCCGCCAGCCGCACCTGCGCCTCGACCTGCGCCGCGAGCAGCGTCAGCCGCGCCTGCCGCACCGCGCGCTCGGCTTCCAGCAGGGCGGCGAAGTCGACCTTGCCGGTCTCGTAGGCGGCCATCGCCGCCTGCAGGTTCACGCGCGCCTGCGGCAGCAGGCTGGTCTCGGTCAGGTGCGCCGTCTCGCGCGCGCCGGCCAGCTGCGCCAGCGCGGTGCCGAGTTCGCCGAGCGTGCGCTGCAGCGCCGCCTCACGGCGGGCGGCCGCGGCGGCGACCATCGCCTCGGCCTCCTGTTCCTGGCCGCGGCGCGCTCCCTGCTGCAGCGGCACGGTGACCTCGAACATCAGGTCGTAGTCGACCAGACGGCTGCCCTTCTGGATCGGCGAGAAGCCGACGGCAAAGTCCGGATACCGGTTGCGGTAGGCGAGGTCGCGCGAGCGCTCGGCCGCCTCCAGCCGGGCGCGCTCGGCCGCCAGTTCCGGGCTGCGGTCGCGCAGCCGTTCCGCCAGCCGCGCGAAGGCCGGCTCGTCGGCCGGCAGCCGCGGCCCCGAGGCCGGCGGCGCCAGCGGCGCATCCGGCGCGCGTGCCAGCAGCGCATTGACCTGCGCGTCGACCGTGCGGCTCTGCGCCGCCAGCGCGATCAGCTCGCCGCGCAGCATCGTGCGCTCGGAGAGCGCACGTACCGCGTCGGCCTGCGCGGCCAGGCCGCCGGCGTAGCGGCTGCGGGTGATCGCCTCGAGCTGCGCCAGCAGGGCATCGATCTCGCCCACGATCTCGCGCCGCTGCGCCAGCTCCCACCGCCGCGCCTGCGCCACCTTGAGCTTCATTGCCAGCTCGTTCCAGGCCGCCCTCGCGGCCTGGTTCGACTGCTCGGCGCTGGCCTCGGCGGCGGCGCGGGCGAGATCGCGCTTGCCCGGCCAGGGCAGCATCTGCCGCAGCGTGTACTTGGTGCTGCCCACGCGAGACGGCGACAGCGTCGGGCTGATCTCGCCGTCGCGCCTGATGTCGCGCAGTTCGATCGAGAAGGTCGGATCGGGCAGGCTGCCGGCGGGAGCGACGCGGGCGCCGGCCGCCTCGGCCTCGCGCAGCATCAGCGCGAACTCCGGGTTGTGCTGCCGCGCGTAGGCGAGCAGCGACTCGATGGTGGCGCCCAGCGGCTGCGCCAGCGCCGGCGTGCCGGCCAGGCAAGCCAGCAGCGGAGCGACTCCGCGGCGAAACAAGGAAAGCATCGGACCTCCTGCACATAGGCTCGGCGGCCCAGGCGGGCGCGCCGACGAAAGGACGAGCGCGAATGCGGCCGCGAATTGGCCGCGGCGGCGTCCTAGCGCAGCAGGCGGTGCAGCAGCAGGTGCAGCGGTGGCCCGGTGTCGCGCCGGGCGGGCGGGATGGCGACGATCACCGGCGGCGGCAGCGCCGGCGCCAGCGCCGCCGCCAGGCCCAGGGGCATGGCGACCGGCAGGTCGAAGGCGGCCGCAAGCCGCCCGCTCTGCACCTCCGTGTGGCAGTGCGTTTCGCAGGCGGCCTCGGCGAGGTCGAATTCCTGGTTGCCGTGACAGGGGCCGTGCTCGGCGCCGAGCAGCGCCGCCGTCGCCGCGGCGGGCACGCAGGCGCGCGCGGCGTGCAGGCCAAAGCCGAACAGCAGCGCCGCCAGCAGCACGAGCAGCAGGGCGCGGCGGGCGCTGTCGGCGCGGCAGGCGACCGACCAAGGATTCAACGCAGACACGGCACGGATATTAGCCTTCACCGCAGTCGCGGGCAGGCAGGCGAACGGGAGGCTTGCGGCGGGTCGCCCTGCCGTATGCTGGCTGCATGAAGGATGCTCCGCTGCCGGCCGCCGACGTCGTGAAGGCGTGCGCGGCGACAGCCGAACGCGCGTCGCGCGAGATCGAACTGAAGCTCGCGGTTGCCGCGCGCGACCTGCCGGCGCTGCGGCAGCGGCTCGACCGGCTGGGGCCTGGCGAGGCGGTCGAGGTCGACAACGTCTACTACGACACTGCCGAGCGGCTGCTGCGCGCCAACCGCATGGCGCTGCGGGTGCGCCGCATTGGCCGCCGCTGGCTGCAAACCCTGAAGACCGAGGCGGCGGCCGCCGCGCTCGCCTCGCGCGGCGAATGGGAGGTGCCGGCGCCGCGCGGCCGCCTCGATCTGTTGCGCTTTCCGCCGACGCCGCTGGACGAGATGCTGCGGGCGCATCCCGGCGCGACGCTGCAGCCGGTGTTCCGCACCCGCTTTCACCGCACGACGTGGCGGGCGGAAGGCGGCGCGATCGAGATCGCGCTCGACGACGGCGAGATCGTCGCTGGCGAGCGCCGGGCGCCGATCCTCGAACTCGAACTGGAACTGAAAGCCGGCAGCAGCGCGGCGCTGTACCGGCTGGCGCTGGCGCTGGCCGGCCGCGGCAAGGCGGCGCTGGCGTTGCGACCAGCGGTCGAATCGAAGGCTGTGCGCGGCGACCGGCTGGCCGCGGGCGAGGTGCTGCAGCCC
>CALGWX010000301.1 GCA_937936215.1 uncultured Burkholderiaceae bacterium
GCCCAGCGCAGTCGGCGGCGCGGCCGACGTCGTGCCCGCGGCCGCCGGCGGCGCCATCGCGGCCGGGGGCGCGGAGAGCGCGCCGGCAGGCAGCGGCTGCGGCGACGCGTTCCAGTTGGGCGCGGCGGCTGCCGTGCCGGAGCGCGGGCAATGCGTCGACTGGGGCGCGCGCTCGCACTCGCGCCTGCACTCGCTGCTGCCCGGCCCCTGCCCCTGCGGCGGCGGCAGGCAAGGATGGGCGGCTGGCGCCGGCGCCAGCGGGACGACCGCGCGAGGCGCGGGGGCGAAGGTCTGCGCCAGCGCCGGCAGCGCAATGGCGGCGATGAGGCCGGCGCGTGCCACGGCGGAAGCCGACTTCGCGATGGCGACGAGCCAGGCGGCGCGGTCATTCATCTTTCCTCCTCGTGTTGTCGCGGATGTGCTCGTTCCTTCGATGGCCGGCCCGTCGCGCAGGCAGCACGGGCCGATCGCCGACCTGACTCGGCTGAACGACGCGCGGGCGTGCGCCGCCCCTGTCCGCCACCGGGGCGGCAGCGGCGCGGCGACGGCGGCGAGCGAAGGCCTTTGCATGCGATGGCCTCCTCGGTGTCAGAGCGGGGCGAGGCCGCGCGGGCCTTTGACGTAAACGTCGAGTTCGTAAGAGGACCAGCACATGCTGGCGCCGGGAGCGAGCTTTCCCTGCTCGACAGCCATCGTCACCGCCGTGAACGCGCCGAACGACAGCGCACCCGCCACTTCGCGCAAGGCATCGCGCTTGCGGTACAGCCCCATCCAGCTCGGAACAACTTGCACGGCCGGCAGGTTCGACGTCACAGACAGCGCGTTCTGCCGGTGCCATTCGAATCCGGCGTCCTCCCCGTGGTCGCCGCGCTTCCAGTCACGGTTTGTGATGTCGCGAACATCGACACGCTCCAGCACGAAGCCGTTGCGCAGCGGAAGAACGTCATGCGCCAGCGTCAGCACATCGCGTCCGTATTCGGACGGGCAGAACTGCGTCTTGGCGATGTAAGAAGGCGTCTCGACCAGTAGCGCCGCCCCGGAAGGCGCCGGCGACACAAGCCTGGGGTGCGGGCGCGCCTCGCCCGGAACCTCGCGGCGAAACGCCTTGCCGAGCGCGTACGCCGGCAAAGAGGCGACTTTCGTGCTTTCGCGCGCCGCCTCGAACGCATGCCCCGTCTGCTGCAGCCGCCGGCCATCGCTGCGCGAGACCACGACCTCGACGCTCGCCTGATCCATCACGCCGCCGAGCTTGGGATCGACCTGCACCGTGATCGCCGTATCGCTCCAGCTGTGGACCAGCAGGGCGAGGTTGCTCAGGCCGCCGCTGGAACCGTTGAGCACCACTGAACCCTTGCGCTGCCCGAAGCCGCAGCCCTTGATCGTCACCGACTTGCCCGGCGTGAAGACGACACCGCGCGGTTGACCATCGACCGAATCGAAGCGCGGCTCGCCTCCGAGTGCCAGGTAGGCATCGCAGTTGATCGGCGCGACGGCATTCGCTCCGGACAGTCGCGGCGGCGGCTGCGAGCCCGGCAGCGTCGACGACGCCTGCGGTGCGAGCGCGGGCGCCAGGGCCATCGTCGGGCCACGGCCGGCCGTTGCGGGCACCCCGCCGCCCGCGGGCGGCGCGGCACCGCCTGTCGCGCCCGGGGCGGCCGCGCCGCCCTGCGACGCGGTCTGCTGCGGCTTCGGCGCGTTCGGGCAGGCCGGCGAGTACTGGCCGTTCATCTGCTGGCAGAACTGCTGGCACACGGCGGAGGCCGGGCTGACCGAGCAGTAGTCGAAGGTCGTCGGCGGCGGGCACGAAGGCGACGAAGCCAGTGCCTCGGCGCATTGCCGGCGGCAAGCGTCGACATCGGCGGGGCTCTGGCACGCGTCGACGCCGCTGCGAGTGTTCACCGGCGCGGCCGCCGGCGCGGGCAATGCAGAAGGACGGGTGCGATCGACCTTGGCCGCCCCCGCATTCGCGTTCTGCACCGCTGGAAGGCTGGGCCGCGCTTCCTTCGTCGCGCCGGGCCGTACGGCAGGCTGGCCGGGCGCCAAGCTGCCGCCGAACTGCGCGGCAGTTCCCGGCGCATGCGGTGCCGCGCCCATCGCCGGCGCCGGGTTGGCTGCAGGCGGCGCGCCCCAGTTCGGCGCCGGCGCGGGTGCGGCGGCCTGCGGGCAGTGCGGCGAGTACTTCGGATTGCGGCTGCATTCCTGCCTGCACTGCGGGCTGGCGCTGCCCTGGCCCTGCGGTGCCGGGGCGCACACATCGCTTGGTGCCGGCACAACCGGCGCCAGAGCGCGTGGCGCCGGGGCATACGTCTGCGCCTGGGCCGGCGCCGCGGAAAGCGCCAGCATCACGGCGACCGCGAAGGCAAGTCGATTCACATCACTCATGGGCAACCTCATCGGCGATTGGGTTTGGCGCGTGGATCGGACCGGTCGTCGTCGTTGCGTAGCCCGCTAGCGTCCCTGCAGCCCGGGCTTCTCGCCGGCCTTGCACGGGCGCAGCCAGCGGTTCTCGCCGCCGCCCTCGTTGCCGCTCGGAAACAGCATCTTGATCATCTTTCCGCCACCGCTGACGGTCGTCGTCCCGGACTGATACGTAGGACGCGCCGTGCCCTTCATGACCATCTTGAAGTTGCCGATGTCCGGATCCTTGCTGCTGCAGGCCATGACAATCTCGTACTGATCTCCCCTCAGCGAGTCTTTCTCGGTCTTGCACATGTCGCCAACGGCCTCGCGCATCGTGTCCAGCGCGCCGATCTTGGTGCTGTCGGTGACACAGAACAGCATCGGCTCGCCCTTGCCCGCGGGAGGACGCAGCTCCCACATGCCGTTCTTCTGCATCTTCGTGATTTCGTCGTAGGCGCCTGCGGACGCCGTGCCGGCCCCGCCGAGCGAGGCGGCCAACACCGCGAGCAGTGCCGTGGCAGTGCGATTCATTTTGCTTCTCCCGTTGGTTTAGAGCGCGGTGCCCGCGCACGGAAAGCAACTTAGGGGGCCGGCTCTTACCGATGGCTTACCGGCGAGCGAGCCGCAGCGGGTCGACTGTCGGTCGACCGCAGACCCGCGTCAGCAGCGCACGCGCAACCTGCCCGCGTAGTCGACTCTGCGCAGGGCGTCGCCGTCCTCGCGCTGCAAGAGCTTCAGCTTCATGTCGAACTCGCCGACGGGCAGCGCCAGGCCGCCGACATACAGCGTCACCGACTCTCCCGGTCTGAGCGACTGCTTGATTTCGGCGGCCTGGTCGCCCCGAAGCTGGCCGCCCTGGCTGATCTCGTAACCGACCATCGCAAACCTGCCGGCTGCCTTGCCGTCGAAGGTCGCGTTGCCGACGTTGGCCACCTTCACGAACACCGGCACGCCCTTCTGGCAGTTCTTGGGGTCGATCGCGTTCGCCCGTGCGCCGAGCGGGGCCGGCGTCGCGGTGCCCTGCGCACCGCCGAGTTCGAGCCGGAACCCGGACGCGAGCGGGATCGTCGACAGATCCTTTGCCAGTCCGGCGTTCTCGCCCGTGACCGGTCCGCAGCCCCGGTCCGATGAGCCGCCGGGCCAGCAGATGCCGACGATCGCCAGTTCCGGGCGCTGTAGCGCCTTCGGCAGCGGCGCACTGGCATCGGGCAGCGCGCGCGGCGCGGGTACGCCGGGCGCAGTCGTGGGAGGCGACACGGTCGGCGCGCCCCAGTTGGGCGCCGGCCGCTGCGCGGGCGCTGCGGTCTGCGCCAACGTCGAGGACGTCAGCGGCAGCATCACGAGCAGGAATGCGGTGATCGGCTTCATGCGGCACCTCCACAGGCCTTGGAACGGTGTATGCGTCGTGGACCACGGTGCGTGCCCGCGCCGTGGCTGCGGCGCGGGCGACCCGGCCGGCTCACTTTGACGCGGGCTTCGGGCAATCCGACTTCACGAACCGCCACTCCTCGTTGGACGTCGAGATGTGGCCGGCGTTGTCGATGGTGGCGTTGACGACCACGTGCTCGCGGCTCTTGACCTGCGTGGTCGAGCGCGTGGTCGAGCCCATGCACTGCAGGGTGATCTTCTGGCGCGTGCCGGTGACTTCCTCTTCGATCAGCTTGCACACGCCCTTGTTGTCGCCGAACTTTTTGCGCAGCACGTCGAAGTCCAGGTTCTCGCGCGTCATGCAGGCATCGAGCGTCTCGTTCATCGTCACCTTGCCGCCCTTTTCCATCCGGATCGTCTTCTTCCAGTGGCCGGGCTTGACGTCGAGCACTTGCGCCTGTGCGACCGACACAACCAGCGCGAATGTGCCACCGGCGATCGCCTGCAGCGGCAGTCTGGCGAGCTTCATGCTTGTACTCCCTCCTATGGGATGCGGACCGTCCGCGTCGATGGCGCTTCCGCGCAATGCAACCGACGCGAATGGCACGCTAGAGAGCCGGCTCTTACCGATGGCATACGCGCCCCGCGTGCGATTTCGCGGGTCGGTTCAGGCGCAATGGCGATCGACGCCGTGGGGGCGCGGTGCGAACGCGGCGGAAGGGGTGACCGTGCACGTCGGAAACTGTGGCGCGCGCGAAGCCGACGTCGCCCATGACCGGGCCTGGCACCGCGCGGGCCACCGCTTTACTTCGCTTCGGCGATCTGGCAGGCCTTCGCGTCCGGCACCACGCGCACGAGCTCCTGCGTCCACACCGGCAGCTTGAACGACTTCTCCCACAGCAGGAATTTGCCGTCCACACCCACCGAGCCCGTGAGCGTCAGCTGCGAGCGGCGACACGGCACCAGCGCCATCGAGCCGGCGAACGTCGTGTTGGCCGCGGTCACGAGGTCGATGAAGCTGCCGGCGAACACGTGCTCGACGCCCAGACCGAAGCCGAGCCGCGGAAACTGGAATGCCGCCAGCAGCGTCTGCGGACCGAGGCCCACGCCATCGGCCTTGTGGAACTGGAAGTCGTCGAACTGCAACGACCCCACCGGCGTGTGCTCGACCTGGTGGGGCTCGCCCGGCAGCCGCATCTCGAAGCCGGTGCGCTCGCCGCGGAACTTCACCCCGGCCTTCATTTCGACGAAAGCATCGACATTGGTCAGGCCGCCGTTGACCAGCAACGCGCACTTCAGCCGCAGCACGAAAGGAATGCCGTCGATCACGACCGGCCAGCTTTCCTCGATCGGCGTGACGATGATGTCCTCGCCCTTGAACTCGCCCTTGGCGCCGCGCCCGGCGCGCGCGGTGAGTTCCACCTGCCCGCTGAGGTCGTTCAGCAGCAGGTTGAGGTTGCGCGCGCGGCCATCGGCGACCGCGATCCGCCCGCCGATCGAGAAGGCCGACAGCTGTCCGTCGACCTTCACGTCGATCTTCATGCCATGGCTGTCGCGTCTGAAGCTGCCGTCGAAGCGCAGCGCGCCGTCGCTGGCCGAGTAGCCGGCATCGACCTTGTATTCGCCCCGTTGACCCTCGAAGCGGTCGGCAACCGCTGCGTGGACGGGCGGGACCAGCCAGTCGAGCGCCGTGGCCGCAAGTGGCATCGGGGCTCGACTGCCGAGCGCTGTCTGCGATCGGGCCGCGCGCGGCGCGATGCGCAGGCCGCTGAAGTTCAGCTCGCCGTCGCGGATCAGGTCGGTGATCGCGCAGGGCTCGGGCGTCACCAGCAGATCGCCGCCGTCGCGCTGCACGGCCTGCGCCTTGAACACGCCGACGTCGCTGAGCACGACCACGCTGCCGGGCTTCACCTGCTCGGCGGCCGCCGCGTCGAGCCGCAACGCACGCCGATCGGCCGCGCGGCCCTTGAACGCCCGCGCGCCGTCCTCGATCACGACCGTCTGCGGCGTGAGCTTGATCGACGGCGGGATGGTGGCGCTGCCGAAACGCAGCGGGTCGGTCGCCATGCGTGCCGAAGGCGCA
Organism: uncultured Burkholderiaceae bacterium; assembly: GCA_937936215.1. Taxonomy (GTDB): domain Bacteria; phylum Pseudomonadota; class Gammaproteobacteria; order Burkholderiales; family Burkholderiaceae_F; genus JADJWR01. The sequence goes on from CALGWX010000301.1 coordinate 5,852, forward strand.
GCCGCCTGCTCGCGCGAGCAGCCGGCCAGCGCCGCGAGGGGCGACGCGGCGACCGCTTTGATCAGGCGGCGACGTGTGCGCGCTGCGGTCGATGTGCTCATCGCGCCCTCACCAGTTCGATCTGCGCCGGCTTCTTGCCATCGGCCCCCACGACGAGGACGAACTTCTGTGCATCGGCCGGCACGCGATACACGATCTCGAAGTCCGCGCTCTGGTTGAACGCGATCGCCCGCGCGAACAACCCCACAGCGATGTTCATGCTCTGGCCGTCGACGCGCAGCTCGAACGCCTCCTGGCCGATCGACACCCCGTTCTTGGCGCCCTTGTTGAGCACGGTGACGCGGATGCGGGCGAAGCGCTCGTTGTCGGCGGTGCGCTCGAAGAAGCCGCCGCTGCGCGGGCCGTCGAGTTCGAGCGCGGCCTGCGCCACCTGATAGGTGATCGGGTCGCGGTAGCGGCTGGGGGCGACCGCCTCGCCGCTCGCCGTGAGCGCGATGCTGATGGCCGGTGCGGGCTGGCCCACGGTCACGGTCTGCGGCGGCTTGCCGCTTTCCGCCACGGTGAGCGTGGCGCCCTCCCAGGTCGTGCCGGCCGGCACGCTGCCGCTCACCGTGAGGTCGACCACCTGCGCCGAGCCGAAGCCCTGCAAGTGCCGGCGCAACTGCGTGCCGTTGGCGAACGCGAGCGTGAGCTGGCCGTCGAGCGGCACCTCGGCCTTGGACGGCGCGGTGGCCTGCACCGCAAGCGTGGCGGTGGCATCCGCGCCCGCCGGCGCGATCACGCCGGACTTCGCCTCGAACACCACGCCCGCGTACTTCAACGGCGGCAGCCGCGAGACGTCGAGCTTGCGCTCGGCCGGTCGTGGCGCCAGCGCCGGCGCAGGGGGTGGTGGCGGCGGCTCCGGCCTGCTGCAGGCGGCCACCGTTGCGGCCAGCACGACCACCGCGAACCGTCGGCGCTGCATCAGGCCACCCCGCTGCGTTGCGCGCGGAACGCGGCGACGAAGCGCTCGGTCGCCTCGACGTCGCCGGGGCCGAAAGTCGGATCCTCGTCGCCCAGCACCGTTCCGCCGGACAGGTAGAACCACAGCCGGCCCTCGCTCCACGCCGCGTGGCCGGGGCCGTGGGGGGCACCGGCCACCATCGCCTCGGCCGCCGCGGACGAGGCCGCCCGTCGCACCATCGCCCGCACCTCATGACCGCCGGCGTCGTACGTCGCGTGCACGCCGCCCTGGTCGAGTCCGCCGAAGCGGTCGTTGAGGAACGTACGCACAGCCCCGCCAACAAGCGGCGGCAACAAGGTGTCGAGATCCGGCGTGCCGGCCGGAGGCGGCGCCGGCTGATCGCTCGGCCCGGGCGCGTTGGGCGTGCCGCGCAACTGGTCGAGCACGGCGCGCAGCGCGTCGTCCGCAAAGCCGCGACAGTCGAAGACAAAGGGCATGGTCGCTCCTTGAGGAAATCAGTGGCGAGGGGGCTGGACCGGGCCAACGAGCGCGTGCGCACCTCCGACGGCATGAACCGTTCTCAATCAATTGGCGCGCGGAATGACGCCGCTCACGGACGTGCGCAACGGCTTGGACTTGTCGAAACGCGCGATGTCTTGCGGCAGCCCGTCCTGCGGCCGCGGCGAATAGCTGTGCAGGATGCACAGGTAGGACGTGGCTTTGTCGAGGTTGCGCGCCGATCCCATGTCGACTCGCACGTCGACCGTGCCGTTGAAGCTGCCGCCCGCCAGCGACACGTATGCGGTGGCGGAGCGCGGTTGCTCCGAGGTCACCGTGCACTCGATCGGCATGTAGTTGGCGGCGCGGGGATCGAAGTTCGTCAGGCGTACCGGTACCTGGATCGTGATGCTCCAGTCGGGCTTCATCGCCGCCGGCATCGGTGCGATCGCCGTTTGCGCGCACACGGGCTGCGTCGCGCAGCTCAGCAATGCGGTCAGGGCGGCCGCGCGCCAGCAGGGGTTGCATTGCCATCGCGCAGAGCGCAGGTTCATCGTCGTCTCCTCAGCGCAGCGGCATCACGGCCCGCTGCACGGTGCGATCGGTGCGGCTGCCCAGGCCATGGGCCTCGAGCGCGACCGGCGCCGTGACGCGCTGGCGCGGCGCGAAGCTGCCTGGGCCATGCGCTTCGAGCGCGGCGGTGGCCACGACCAGCTGCACCGGGCGACCCGCAGCGGGGCCGGGGCCGAAGCCGCTGGCCTGCAGCGCATCGGCTGCGCGCAGCACGCGCGACGAGGCCGGACGTGCTAGCGAATCGGTCACCGGGCCGGCAGGCGCAGCGGGACTCGCCGGTGCGACGCCGCTCGCGGGTGCCGGTGTGTTCTGCCCGGGCAGTGCTGACCAGTCGGGCTGAACGTTGGGCTGAACACTCGGCCGAAAACCGGGCTGAGCCGGCGCCGCAGGGACGGCCGTGCCGAGCTGCGCCAGCGCGTCGGCGCC
>CALGWX010000302.1 GCA_937936215.1 uncultured Burkholderiaceae bacterium
GCCGCGCCTCGAGCCGATGGTCGGCGCGGTAGATGCGCAGCGTCGCCTCCAGCGCGGCGAGCGTCATCTTCGACACCCGCAGCGCGCGCTTCAGCGGGTGCTTCTTGATCCTCGCGATCGCCGCCCGCGTGCCGACGATCAGGCCGGCCTGCGGGCCGCCGAGCAGCTTGTCGCCGGAGAAGGTCACGACATCCGCGCCGGCGGCGAGCGACTCCTGCGGCAGCGGCTCCTTCGGCAAGCCCCAGCGGGAAAGGTCCACCAGCGCGCCCGAGCCCAGGTCGACCATGTACGGCAGGCCGTGCCCGTGGGCGATGCGCGTCAACGTGGCGTCGTCGACGCTGGCGGTGAAGCCCTCGACCGCGTAGTTGGACGTGTGCGCCTTGACCACCAGGCCCGTGCGCGGCGTGATCGCCGCCTCGAAGTCGCGGGGATGGGTGCGGTTGGTGGTGCCGACCTCGACCAGCCTGCAGCCGGCCGTCTTCATGATGTCCGGCATCCGGAAGGCGCCGCCGATCTCGATCAGCTCGCCGCGCGAGATCAGCACTTCCTTTTTCGCTGCCAGCGCGGCGAGCGCCAGCACGACCGCGGCGGCGTTGTTGTTGACGACGGTGGCGGCCTCCGCCCCGGTCAGCTCGCGCAGCAGCTCGACGACGAGGTCGTCGCGGTCGCCGCGGCCGCCGCTGGCCAGGTCGAATTCCAGCGCCGCATAGCCGCGCATCGCCGCCGCCACCGCCTCGATCGCCTCCTCGGCCAGCAGCGCGCGGCCGAGGTTGGTGTGGATCACGGTGCCGGTGAGGTTGATCACCGGTCGCAGGGTGGGCGCGGTCAGCGCGGCGGCACGGCGCGCGACGGCGGCGACCAGCTGCGGCAGCGCCGGCGCCGCCGCGCCGGCGCGGATCGCCTCGCGCTGCGCCACCAGTTCGTCCTGGATCGCGCGCTTGACGAGCTTCGGGCCCAGTGCGGCCACCCGCTCGGCGAGCCGCGGCTCGGCGAGCAGCCGGTCGACCGAAGGCAACGCCGCGAACGAGGAAGCGGCCAGCCTGCCCGTCGCCTCGCTTGCCTCGCCCGCACCGGGCAGAGTCAAGTCGCTCATGGTCTAGCCCGAGCCAGGGTGGAACAGCAGGTTCGGCCCCGAGCGGACGAACCCCTGCTCATCGACCAGCAGGTCGAGAGCCAGCGTGGCCAGGTCGTCGGCGTACGGGTCGACGAGCGCGTCCTTGTCCTGGTTGAAGAGCTTCAGATACGTCTTGCACTCGTCGCAGGCCTCGGCCTTGACCGCCGCCTGCGTGCCGTCGGCGGCGTCGTCCTGTGCCAGGCTGAGGTAGTGCACGCCCTTGTCGCCCTCGCACGAGGAGCACTTGACGCGTGCCATGTTCCACTCGGTGTGGCACAGGGCGCAGACGAGATAGCGCAGGTTGGCCTGCGCGCCGCCGATGCGGATGAGGCTCGCCACCGGGCGCATGCCGCACACCGGGCAAATCGTCGGCACGTCGCAGCGGCTGACGTCCGCCGCCGTCAGCGCCGCCGCCTGGCGGGTGAAGTACACCTGCAGCGCCGCGCCCACGAAGGGCACGAGCGCGGCGTCGTCGTCGAGCGTGGTGCCGGAAAGGACGCGGTCGGCCACCGCTTCTAGCGAGACGTCGTCGAGCGCGCGCAGGCGGTCGAGCGTGGCCGCGACCGCCGGCGCCGCCCCGGCGCGCACGGCGGCGACGATGTCGCGCAGGTCGTCGCGCCAGGCCGGCGCACGGGCGTGGCCCTGCGCCGACAGCGGCGGCATGCCGAAGTTGCGGCTCTGTTCGATCGCGGCCGCCGGCAGCGGCGCGGCCGGGCGCGCGCCGAAGGCGGCGTGCTGGCCGCGGCAGATTTGCGCCATCAGGCCGAGGTAGACGCCCATCGGATGGCCGGGTGCGAGCTGTGCAAAGCGCGCGGCGCGCTCCTCGAACAGGCGGGGGTTGGCCGGCAGCACGACGGGCGGCACCTCGCGGGCGCGGTCCGTCGAGCCGTCGGTGATGATCGGTGTCGCCAAGGGTTTCCTTCCCTGCAAAGAAACGGCGGCGACCGGTGCGCAACCGATCGCCGCCGCGAAGACTAAACGAACGGCGCGGCTACTTCGTGCCGCCCCCCGTCACCCGCCGGTACCAAAGCGGGTGGTGGTGCTTGGCCCAGCCGTGCGAGACGGTGCCGCGGGTCATCGCGCGCAGGCTGCCCTTGACCCAGAAGATCGCCGAGTAGATGTGGACGATGATCCCCATGATCAGGACGAAGGCCGACAGCGCATGAACCACGGCGGCGATGCGGACCATCACGATCGGGAAGGTGCCAGCAACGTCGCGCCACATCACGATGCCGGAGGCCAGCAGCAGGATCATGGTCGCGACCATGACCCAAAACAGCTGCTTCTGCCCGAGGTTGTACTTGTCGATCTCGGGCAGGTTGTGGTCCCGGTTGTTGATGACGTCGGACAGTCGCTTGCCCCACTCGCGGTCGTACGGCTGGATGATGTTGTCCTTCCAGTAGCGCGCCGCCATCACCATGAAGAAGACGAACATCACCACCCCGATGAAGGGGTGAAGGATGCGCGTCCAGGTGCCGCCGCCCGTCAGGCTGGTGAGGAACCAGAACGACGGGTGGAACAGCGCCAGGCCCGAGGTCGCCGCCAGGATGAACGTGATCGCCACCACCCAGTGGACGACGCGCTCGTTGGCGTTGTAGCGCGGCACTTCGCCGCTTTTCATGGCCACCTGACTGCTCATGCCTTGCCTCCCGGTTCTTCTTCCTTCGGACCGCGCGTGACGTAGTGGAAGAACGCGCCGAGCACCGCCAGCCCGAGGCCGATCGAAAGCAGCGGCTTGGTGATGCCCTTCCACAGCGCCACCCACGGGCTGATCTTTGGATCCACCGGCAACCCGCTGTACAGGTCAGGCCGGTCGCCATGCTGCAGCACATACATGACGTGCGTGCCGCCGACGCCCTGCGGGTTGTACAGCGCCGCCTGCGCGAAGCCGCGCTCCTTCAGGTCGTTCACCCGCTTAATGCCGCGCGCGACCATCTCGTCCTTGGCGCCGAACATCAGCGCCCCGGTCGGGCAGGTCTTCACGCACGCCGGCGACTGGCCGACCGCGACGCGGTCCGAGCACAGCGAGCACTTGTACGCCTTCTTGTCCTTCTTGGAGATGCGCGGCACGTTGAACGGGCAGCCGGCGATGCAGTAGCCGCAGCCGATGCAGTTCTCCGACACGAAGTCGACGATGCCGTTGGCGTACTTGACGATCGCGCCGGGCGACGGGCAGGCCTTCAGGCAGCCGGGATCCTCGCAGTGCATGCAGCCGTCCTTACGGATCAGCCACTCCAGCCGCCCGTCCTTGCCCTGCACTTCGGCGAAGCGCATCACCGTCCACGACTGGTCGGTGAGGTCGAGCGGATTGTCGTAGACGCCGACATTGGTGCGGATGTCGTCGCGCAGGTCGTTCCACTGCATGCAGGCGACCTGGCAGGCCTTGCAGCCGATGCACTTGGAGATGTCGATCAGTTTGGCGACCGGTTCGGAGGCCACACGGACCTGAGGCGGCGCCGTGGTCGTCGCCGAGCGCTTCTGAACGTCGAGTGATTGCATGACGTCCTCCTTACGCTTTCTCGATGTTGACCAGGAACGCCTTGTACTCCGGCGTCTGCGAATTGGCGTCGGCCACGTACGGCGTCAGTGTGTTGGCCAGGAAGCCGTCACGCGCCACGCCGACGAAGCCCCAATGGATGGGGATGCCGACGTGATGCACCTTCTTGCCGTCGCAGGTCAGCGGCCTCATGCGCTTGGTGACCACTGCCGCCGCCTTGATCTCGCCGCGGTTGCTGCGCACCTTGACCATCTGGCCGTTCCTGATGCCCTTGGCCTTCGCCAGGTCCTCGTCGATTTCGACGAATGGCGACGGCTGCACGATGGCGGTGGACTCGACGTTCTTCGTCCACCAGTGGAAGTGCTCGGTCAGACGGTACGTCGTGGCCGCGTACGGGAATTCGTCGGCCTTGCCGAACGAGTTCATGTCGCTCTTGAACACGCGCGCCGCCGGGTTGCTCACCACCTTCGGGTTGCCGGGATGGAACGGGTTGACGCCGAGCGGCGTCTCGAACGGCTCGTAGTGCTCGGGGAACGGCCCCTCGGCCATGCCGACCGCGAATAGCCGCGCCACGCCCTCCGGCGTCATGATGAACGGGCCGGCGCCGCTGTCGGGCCCCAACGTGGGCGCGATGTCGGGCACGTCCACGCCCGCCCAGGCCGAGCCGGTCCAGCGGATGCCGGGCCGCTTCGGATCCCAGTACTGCCCGGTCTTGGGATCGCTGTTGGCGCGGTTGTACAGCACGCGCCGGTTGGCCGGCCAGGCAAAGCCCCAGTTCAACGTGTTGCCGACGCCGCTCGGGTCGGAGGCATCGCGCCGCGCACTGTTGTTGCCGGCCTGCGACCACACGCCGCAGTAGATCCAGTTGCCGCACGAGGTCGAGCCGTCGTCGCGCAGCATCGCGAAGCCCGGCAGCTGGTGACCCGCAGGCACCAGGACCTTGGTCGGGTCCTTCGGATCGGTGACGTCCTTCAGCGCCCGGCCGTTGATCTCGCGCAGGATTTCCTCGGCCGATGGATGCGCCGGATTGGCGTAGGCCCAGGTGACCTTGAGGATCGGATCCGGGAACTTGCCGCCGTCTTTCTGGTAGGCCGCACGCAGGCGCGTGAAGATGGTGCCGATGATCTCGCGGTCGCTCTTGGCCTCGCCCGGCGGTTCGGCGCCGGCCCAGTGCCACTGGATCACGCGGCCGGAGTTGGTGAACGTGCCGGGGTCCTCGGCAAAGCAGCTCGACGGCAGGCGGATCACCTCGGTCTTGATTTCCTCCGGCTTGACGTTGTTCAGGTCGCCAAAGTTCTTCCAGAACTCCGAGGTGTCGGTCCGCAGCGGGTCGATCACCACCAGCCACTTCAGCTTGGCCAGGGCGGTGGCGACCTTCTGCTTGTTCGGCAGCGCCGCCAGCGGGTTGAAGCCCTGCATGATGAAGCCGTTGATCTTGCCCTGGTGGATGCGCTCGAACGTGTCCATCACGTCGTAGGCGCCGTCGCGCTTGGGCAACCAGTCGTAGGCCCAGTCGTTTTCCTTCGTGGCCGCATCGCCGTACCAGGCCTTCTGCAGGCTGACGAACCACTTCGGGAAGTTCTGCGGGAAGTTCATCTGGTTCGGCCGCAGCGGCTTCGGCGTGCGGCGCGTCTTGAACTCCTCGAAGTTCGTGTCGGCCTCGGTCGGCGCCAGCATGTAGCCGGGCAGGTTGGCCGAGAACGTGCACATGTCGGTGATGCCCTGCACGTTGGCGTGGCCGCGCAGGGCGTTCACGCCGCCGCCCGGCCGCCCCATGTTGCCCAGCAGCAGCTGGATCATGGCCATGGTGCGGATGTTCTGCGAGCCGTGCGAGTGCTGCGTCCAGCCCAGCGCGTAGCAGATCGTCATCACCTTGTCCGGCGTGCAGGTGCTGCCGATCATCTCGGCGACCTTCAGGAACTGGTCCTTCGGCGTGCCGCAGACCTTCTCGACCATCTCCGGCGTGTAGCGGCTGAAGTGCTTCTTCATCAGCTGCCAGACGCAGTTCGGGTTCTCGAGGGTCTCGTCGACCATCGCGTAGCCGTCCTTGTCGAGCTGGTAAGCCCAGGTCGCCTTGTTGTAGCTGCGCTTGGCTTCGTCGTAGCCCGAGAACAGGCCGTCCTTGAAGTCGTAGTCCTCACGGATCAGGAACGAGGCGTTGGTGTACGCCTTGACGTAGTCCATGTGGACCTTGTTGTTGGCCAGCAGGTAGTTGATGACGCCGCCCAGGAAGGCAATGTCGCTGCCGGCGCGGATCGGCGCGTAGTAGTCGGCGACCGCGGCCGAGCGGGTGAAGCGCGGATCGACGACGACGAGCTTGGCCTTGCGGTGCTCGAGCGCCTCGGTGACCCACTTGAAGCCGCAGGGATGAGCTTCGGCGGCATTGCCGCCCATGATGAGAATCAGATCGGCGTTCTTGATGTCAACCCAGTGGTTGGTCATCGCGCCGCGCCCGAACGTCGGGGCCAGACTGGCCACCGTCGGGGCGTGTCAAATCCGTGCCTGGGTATCGAGCGATACCATCCCCAGGGCGCGGGCCATCTTGACGCCCAGATAGCCCGACTCGTTGGACGCCGCGCTGGAGAACAGCATCGAGATCGTGCTCCAGCGGTTGACCGTCACGCCCTTGTCGTTGGTCTCGACGAAGTTGGCGTCGCGGTCGTCCTTCATCAGCTTGACGACGCGGTTGAACGCCTCGTCCCAGGAGATGCGCTTCCACTCCTTGGCGCCGGGCTCGCGCACCTCGGGGTGCAGCAGGCGGTTCGGCGAATGCACCATGTCGAGCAGCGCCGCGCCCTTCGGGCACAGCGTGCCGCGGTTGACCGGGTTGTCCGGGTCGCCTTCGATGTGAATGATGCGGGTCTTGACGTTCTTGGCGTTGTCCCCGCGCGAGTACATGATCACGCCGCAACTGACCGAGCAGTACGGGCACATGCCGCGCGTCTCGGTCGTGCGGGCCAGCTTGTAGGCGCGCACTTCGGCCAAGGCGGCCCCGGGCGCGAGGCCCAGACCGACGGCCGAGGACGAGCCCATACCCGCCGCGCAGATCCTGAAGAACTGGCGGCGACTCATGGGAGCGTTCATGAAGTCTCCTTTGAACAACGAATACTCCGCGGTAGAGGCCGACGGGTCCCCTTGCTTATGCATCGCCCGCGGTCACCTGCCTATGTGAGCGACCGTTGCGACTTTGCGATGCTATTCCCGTAAATTCCGCAAGACAACTCGCGGAGCGAAAAACCGCAGGCCTGACGGGGCAAAAAGGGGCGGGCGGTTCCGCGTTTTTCCCGATCGACACGGCGCCGCTTTGCTTGTTCGCGGCGCGCCGCAGCGGAGACGACATGGGCGACGGGCTGAAGAATTACCGCATCGACGAGCCGGCCACGGTGCGGCTTTCCCGTTACGACCCAGGGGCCAAGCCGTTCGACGTCGGCGACAAGGCGGCCAACAAGGCGCGCGTGGCCGAGCTGTCCGCCGAGCT
>CALGWX010000303.1 GCA_937936215.1 uncultured Burkholderiaceae bacterium
GGCGGCCGACGGCACGGTCGCCTACAGCGGCAGCGGCCTGCGCGGCTACGGCAACCTTGTCATCCTGCGGCACGACAACGGCTTTGTTTCCGCCTACGCGCACAACCGGCAGATCCTGGTCAAGCAGGGCCAGGTCGTTAAACGCGGCCAGCGCATTGCCGAGGTGGGCAGCACGGAAGCGACGGAGCCGAAGCTGCACTTCGAGATCCGGCGCCAGGGCACGCCGGTCGATCCGCTGAACTACCTGCCGCCGCGCTGACGAGCCGCCGGCGAGCAACGCGACGGCGCGGCCGATGACGCCCACCCTTGTCTTCGACATCGAGACCGTGCCCGACGTGGCCGGCCTGCGCCGCCTGCGGCCGCAGTGGGCCGCTGCCGATGACGACGAGGTTGCCGCGCAGGCCTTCGCCGAGCGGCGCGAGAAGACCGGCTCCGACTTCCTGCCGTTGCACCTGCACCGCGTGGTGGCGATCGGCTGCGCCTTCCGCGACGACCAGGGCCTGCGCGTGCGTTGCCTCGGCACGCCGCAGGACAGCGAGGCAAAGCTGATCGGCGATTTCTTCCGCCTCATTGACCGCTACACGCCGCAGTTGGTGAGCTGGAACGGCGGCGGCTTCGACCTGCCGGTGCTGCACTACCGGGCGCTGATCCACGGCGTCCCGGCGTCGCGTTACTGGGAACTCGGCGACGAGGACCGCGACTTCAGGTGGAACAACTACATCAGCCGCTACCACACGCGCCATCTCGACCTAATGGACCTGCTGGCGCTGTACCAGCCGCGGGCTGCGGCGCCGCTGGACGAGATCGCTCGTCTGGCCGGCTTTCCCGGCAAGCTCGGGATGGACGGCGCCTCGGTGTGGTCGGCCTACCGGCAGGGCGAACTGGCGCGCATCCGCGCCTATTGCGAGACCGACGTGGTCAACACGTTCCTCGTCTACACGCGCTTCCAGCGCATGCGCGGCGCGCTGAGCGAAAGCGCCCACGCGGCCGAGCTGGCGCTGGTGCGCGGCACGCTCGAGGCGGCGGCGGGCGAGCACTGGCGCGAGTTCCTCGCCGCCTGGCCGCAGAGGCCGTGAAGAAATCGTCGGGCGCGGCCCGAGGGCGTGGTGAACGGCGGCGGCCTACGTTGCGGCACGGCGGGCGGCGCGGCCGCGCGATCGCAACGGGCAGCCGGTTCATTCGCGGCCTCGCACCCCTGAGCCGATGAGCGAGGTGGAACTGCGGGTCGACTCGCTCGACCTGGAAGGCCGCGGCATCGCCCGTCTCGACGGCAAGGTGGTGTTCGTGCCCGGCGCGCTTCCCGGCGAGCGCATCCGCGCCGAGATCGTCTGCCGCAAGGCCAAGTTCGATCGCGCCCGGCTGCTCGCCGTCCTCGACGAAAGCCCGCTGCGGGCGCGCCCGCGCTGCCCGCACTTCGGCCTGCACGCCGGCGCCTGCGGCGGCTGCTCGATGCAGCACGTCGATGCCCGCGCCCAGGTGGCCATCAAGCAGCGCGCCCTCGAAGACGCGCTCTGGCACCTAGCGCGCCTGAAGCCCCGGCGCGTGCTGCGCCCGGTCGAAGGGCCGTCGTGGGGCTATCGTCACCGGGCGCGGCTGGCGGTGCGCTACGTGGCGAAGAAGGGTGGCGTGCTGGTGGGCTTCCACGAGCGCGCCAGCAGCTACGTGGCCGACATGCGCGAATGCCACGTGCTGCCCGCCGCGGTCAGCCGACTGCTGCTGCCCCTGCGCGAGCTGATCGGCGCGTTGTCGCTGCGCGAGCGCCTGCCGCAGGTGGAGGTCGCGGTGGGGACCGGCGATCGCGTCGTCCTGGTGCTGCGCGTGCTGCAGCCGCCGACGGCGGCGGACCGCGAGCGGCTGGAGGCCTTCGCGGCCGCGAACGGCGTGGCGATTTGGCTGCAGCCTGGCGGGCCAAACAGCGCCGCGCCGATGTCAGCCGCGCATGCGGTCGAACTGTCGCTGCCGCTGCCGGAGTTCGGCCTGGCGCTGCCTTTCGCGCCGACCGACTTCACGCAGGTCAACCACCGCATCAACGAGGTGCTGGTGCGGGTTGCGGTGCGGTTGCTGGATCCGCAGCCGCAGGAGCGCGTGGTCGACTTCTTCTGCGGCCTCGGTAACTTCACGCTGGCGCTGTCGCGCCGGGCTGCGACGGTGGTCGGCATCGAGGGCAACGCCGAACTGCTGGCGCGGGCGCAAGCCGCGGCGCACCAGCACGGGCTGGGCGACCGCGTCCGTTTCGAGGCGCGCAATCTCTTCGAATGGACCGCGGCGGACTGGGACGGGTTGCGCCACCAGCTGGGCGCGGTCGACCGCGTGCTCATCGATCCGCCGCGGGAAGGCGCGCTGGCGGTGGCGCAGGCGCTGGCGGCCACCAGCGCGCCGCCGCGCCGCGTCGTCTATGTCTCGTGCAACCCGGCGACGCTGGCGCGCGACTGCGCTGTGCTCGCCCACGAGGGTTGTTGGACGTTGCAGGCCGCGGGCGCGATCAACATGTTTCCGCACACCTCGCACGTGGAAGCCATCGCCATGCTGCAGCCGCCGGAACGGGCGGCAGCCTAGAGGCGGTATGCGCCGCGAATGCGGCGGGGGCGCGGCAGCGGCCGGGTTGTGCTGTCCGCTGCCGCCCGATTCGGCTGCCGTCGTCGCGAGGGCAGCCGCGTGCTAACATCCGTGGTCCACGATCAGTCGCAACTCATTCAATCTTTTGGATTTTTTGGCGGCGTCGCCGCCTCGGGGCAGCGATTGCCGCCCGTGCCGGCTGTCCCGGCGCTTGGCCCCATCCTCACCTTGGAATCCGACCCGTCATGCCCATTGAACGCACGCTGTCCATCATCAAGCCCGACGCCGTGGCGAAGAACGTCATCGGCCAGATCCTGTCGCGCTTCGAGGCCGCCGGCCTGAAGATCGTCGCCGCCCGCATGATGCGGCTGTCGCGCCAGGAAGCCGAAGCCTTCTACGCCGTGCACCGCGAGCGGCCGTTCTTCAAGGACCTGGTCGAGTTCATGATCTCGGGCCCGGTGATGGTGCAGGTTCTCGAAGGCGAGGACGCGATCGCCCGCAACCGCGAACTGATGGGGGCCACCGATCCGAAGAAGGCCGCGCCCGGCACGATCCGCGCCGACTTCGCCGACAGCATCGACGCCAATGCGGTGCACGGCTCCGACGGCCCGGAAACGGCGCGCCAGGAAGTGGCGTTCTTCTTCCCGTCGATGCAGATCTATTCGCGCTGAGAAGGCGCCAGGCCGCCCGTGCGCAACCTGCTCGATCTCGACGCCGCGGGGCTCGAGGCCTTCGTCGCCGGCCTCGGCGAGAAGCCGTTTCGCGCCCGCCAGCTGCTGCGCTGGATCCACCGCCGCGGTGTGGCCGAGTTCACGGCGATGACCGACCTGGCCCGCTCGCTGCGCGAGCGGCTGGCCGGCGCGGCGGTCGTGGCGGCGCCGCCGGTCATCAGCGACTCGACCTCCGCCGACGGCACGCGCAAGTGGCTGCTCGACGTGGGGCAGGGTAACGCGATCGAGACGGTCTTCATCCCGGAGGAGGACCGCGGCACGCTGTGCGTGTCGTCGCAGGCCGGCTGCGCGATGAACTGCCTCTTCTGCGCCACCGGCCGGCAGGGCTTCAACCGCAATCTCACCACCGCGGAGATCATCGGCCAGCTGTGGTGGGCCGAGCACGCGCTGCGCGCGCAGCAGGGCGTGACCGCCGAGCACGAGCGCGTGATCAGCAACGTGGTGCTGATGGGGATGGGCGAGCCGCTGCACAATTACAACAACGTGTGGAGTGCGCTGCGCCGGCTGATCGACCCTGAAGCCTTTGGCCTAGGAGCGCGTCACATCACTCTCAGCACCGTGGGGCTAGTTCCAATGATCGACCGCATGGCCGACGAAGGGTTGCAGATCGGTTTGGCCGTCAGCCTGCACGCGCCCAACGACGAGCTGCGCACGCAACTGACGCCGATCAACAAAGCGTATTCTGTGGACGAACTGCTGGCCGCCGTGCGTCGCTACGTGGCCAAAACCAACCGCCGCGTGACCTTTGAATACGCTCTCATGGCCGGCGTCAACGATTCGCCAGAGCTGGCGCAGGAGATGGCGCACAAGCTGCAAGGCATCCTCTGCCATGTCAATCTGATTCCACTCAATCCGATTCCGGACAGCCCCTTCCAGCCCACGAGCGACGAGGAGACGGAGCGCTTCGCTCAAATCTTGCGCAACGCCGGCATCCCAACCACGATCCGGCTGCGCCGCGGCATCGAGATCAATGCCGGATGCGGTCAGCTGCGACGGGCGATGGCGGCTTCCGGAAATGGACGGCGAGGGGTTAAAATGCAGCCGGCGGAGAACGGCTGATTCAGCCTCAAGATGTAACGCAAGCGAAAACAATCCAAAAAAGCCCAGGCGCATGGCGCCCGGGCAGACTGCAAAAACGTTCGGTGTCGCCTCACGCCTTTGTGAGACTCTTAATGCAAGACGTACAGAGCTTTTTAGAAACAGCCCTGCCACTCTCGAACAC
>CALGWX010000304.1 GCA_937936215.1 uncultured Burkholderiaceae bacterium
CGCATCTTTTCATCTTCAAGGGCATGACGCGCGAGATCGCCCGGCGGGCGGAGCGCTTGGCGCTGCCGGCTGCCCGCACCGAGGCGCTTGCGGCGCCGTCGCAGGAGGGCCATTGAACCCTCGACGGCGGTGCTGCTGCCCCGGCGAGACGACGACACCGCTCCCCGCCGCCGGCAGCAGCCCCCGGGCGCGACAACTCGAAGCCGCGATTTCTCTTGTGCACCTCAAAGCCCGTCGCCGCCGGCGGTAGCCGCCGGCAGCGACAACCTCACGACTGAAGAAGCGAGCCTCCCATGCCCCGCCCCACCCACCGCGAACGGCACCGCACGCAACGCATCGGCTGGCTGCGCGCCGCGGTTCTCGGCGCCAACGACGGCATCGTCTCCACCGCCAGCCTGCTGGTGGGCGTGGCGGCGGCCGGCGGCGGACGCAGCGAGCTGCTGGTGGCCGGGGTGGCCGGCCTGGTGGCCGGCGCGATGTCGATGGCTGCCGGCGAGTACGTCTCGGTCAGCTCGCAGTCGGACACCGAAAGCGCCGATCTCGCGCGTGAGCGCGCCGAACTCGCCGCCGCACCGGAACTCGAGCTTCAGGAACTGGCCTCGATCTACGTCAACCGCGGTCTGACGCCGGAACTGGCGACCCAGGTGGCGCAGCAGCTGATGGCGCACGACGCGCTCGGCGCCCATGCCCGCGACGAACTCGGCATTTCGGAGGCGCTTTCGGCGCGGCCGGTGCTGGCCGCGCTGACGTCGGCGGCCACCTTCGCGGCCGGCGCGGCGTTGCCGCTGGCGGCGGCGCTCGTGGCGCCGGCACCGGCGGCAGTGCCGGTGGTGGCGGGCACGTCGCTGCTGTTTCTCGGCGTGCTGGGCGCCATCGGCGCACGCACCGGCGGCGCGCCGATCGGCCGCGCGTCGCTGCGCGTGCTCTTCTGGGGCGCGCTGGCGATGGCGCTCACCGCCGGCGTCGGCAAGCTGTTCGGCGCCGTGGTCTGAAGCAACGAAGCCGTCCGGCCCGCGCCGGCGGCACGCCCTCAGCCACGCGCGCGCCACGGCTCACGGTTCAGGCCGATCCGAGCAACGTCAGGCTGCCGCGGCGCGACCTGCGAGGTTGCGAATGGATCAGCGGCGCGCGCCGCTGTCGCCGCCGCGGCTGTCCGCCGTGCTCCTGCGCACGGGGCAGCTCCCTGCCGCGACCTCGGGCTGCTCGCGACGATGGCTTCACCGCCCCTGCGCGCGGGCGATCAGGGGAACTCGGGGATGTTCGGCTCCACCCCTTCGAGTTCGGCCTCGGGGTGATGGCGGCGGATCACGGCCTCGATCTCCTCCACGCGCGTGCGCGGCACGTCGATCATCAGCAGCAGTTCGCCGCGGGCAATGGCGTCCTCGAACTGCGCCAGCCGGCTGTTCGGAATGCCCACCCCGATCATGCTCGACATCCAGGCGCCCAGCCCGGTGCCGAGCAGCGCCATGCCGAGCAATGCGCCGCCGCCGAGCACCAGCCCGGCGGGCGGAAAGGTCACCGCCACCACGCCCGCGAGCAAGCCGATCGCGCCGCCAGCGGCCGCGCCGCGCTCCAGCGAGGGGATCAGGTCGCTGCGCTGCGCCAGCCCCGCCGGCGGCAGGTCTTCAAGGGGCGTGGTGTCTTTGGCGAGCACGTGGATGTGCCGCTCCTCGATGCGCGCCAGCAGCAGGTCGTTGACGATCGCGCGCGCCGAGGCGACGTTCGGGGCCAGAAAGTAGATCCTGCGCATGGTCACTCTCCCAGCAGTGCGGGCAGCGGCAGGGCCGCTTCTGCCCGATACACGATACGGCGCCAGCGTCGCACCGCGGCGGCGGGCCGCATTGACCGCCGGCAAGCGCCGGCCACCGCGCCGCGGCCGGCGTGAGCGCGCCGCCCGGGCGGCCAGCGCTCGGCTTCGGGCTGCGGCGCGCATGGGCATCGCCGCCGTTTCGCTTCGCTACCGGCATCGGCGGTTGGTCGCGGCGACACACTCCTTTACACCTTCACCGCGCCGCCGCCGCCCGCCGCTTGACGGCCATAAAGCCGCGGCGGGGGACCGAACCGGAACATACGCCCCAGGGTATCCACAGGCTCTGCTCCCATTTCACCGCACGACGCCCACGCCATGACGACCACCGCCCTGGAGCAAGCGCGCCAGCTCAGCAAGACCTACCGCGCCGGCGAGACGGAGGTGCCGGCCGTGCGCGGCGTCGACCTTCGACATCGGGCCGGCCTCGTTCGACGCCTTCGTCGGCCCCTCGGGCAGCGGCAAAAGCACGCTGCTGAACATGATCGGCGGCCAGGATCGGCCCGGCGGCGGCACGCTGACGGTGCTCGGCACCGACCTGGCGAAACTCGACCGCCTGGCCGCGGCGCGCTTCCGCGCCGAGCACATCGGCTTCGTGTTCCAGGACTTCAACCTGATCCCGGTGCTCACCGCGTTCGAGAACGTCGAGTACCCGCTGCGCATGGTGCAACGCTGGCCGGAGCAGAAGCTGCGGGCGCAGGTCGAGCGGTTGCTGGCCGCGGTCGGCGTGGCCGAGCAGCGCGACAAGCGGCCGGACCAGCTTTCCGGCGGCCAGAAGCAGCGGGTGGCGATCGCCCGCGCGCTGGTGGCCAATCCCAAGCTGGTGCTCGCCGACGAGCCGACCGCCAACCTCGATTCCGACACCGCCTTGCGCATCATCGAACTGATGCACCAGATGCGCGACGATTTCCGCACCACCTTCATCTTCTCCACCCACGACCCGAAAGTGATGCAGCAAGCGGAGGTCACGTTCCGCCTGCGCGACGGGCAACTGTTCCGCGAGGAAGCCAACCATGGGTGACGTGCTCGCCATCGCCGCCCGCAACCTGGCCCGCTACCGGCGCCGCACCGTGCTGACGGCGGCGCTGATCGCCATCGGCATCCTCGCCGTGCTGGTGTTCGTCGCCGTCACCGGCTCGTTCAAGGCAGTGATGATCGGCCAGATCACTGACTCGATGCTCGGCCACCTGCAGGTGCAGGCGCGGCTACGTCGCCTCGGTCGACAACCTGCCGCTGAACCTGAACCTGCAGCCCGGCGCGATCGCGCGCGTCGAGCAGGCGCTGAAGGCGATGCCGGCGGTGCAGGCCTGGTCGGTGCGGGTGAAGCTCGGCGCGATGTTCAGCAACTCCGCCGAGACGACCAGCATCCGGCTGAACGGCATCGACCCCGACGCCGAGGACCGCGCCACCCCCGGCCTGCGGGCGCGACTCGTCGACGGCGGCCGCGACGGGCCGCTGGTGGCTCCCGGCCAGGTGCTGATCCCGGAGCTGATCGCGCGCGGCATGAAGGTCAAGGTCGGCGACACCGTGGTGCTGGTGGCCACCAACCAGGACGGCTCGGTCAACGGCAAGAACTTCACCGTGCGCGGCGTGCTCGAGCCGGTGACCGGCCCCGGCGGCCGCGACGGCTACCTGCACATCGACGACGCCCGCGAGCTGCTGCGGATGGAGCGGGCGGAGGCGATGGAGATCGCCGTGCGGCTGCACGACCCGGCGCGCATCGCGCGCGTCGAGCAGGCGCTCATCGCACAGCTGGGCGAGCTGAAGACCAAGGCGGGCACGCCGGCGATCGAGGTGCACACCTGGGAGGCGCTGTCGCCGTTTGCCAATATCGAGCGGATGATCGACATCATGACCCTGTTCATCAAGATCATGCTGGTGGCGATCGTCCTGGTCAGCGTGATGAACGTGATGCTGATGGCCGTGTACGAGCGCATCCGCGAGATCGGCACCATCGCCGCGATCGGCACGCGGCCGCGGCGCATCCTCGGCCTGTTCGTCTCCGAAGGGCTGCTGCTCGGGGTGATCGGCGCCGCCGTCGGCACGGCCATCTCGCTGGCGCTGATCGCGGTGCTCAACGTGTGGAAGCTGAACTTCCCCTTCGGCCGCCAGGTGGTCACACTGGCGCCGACGGTGCCGCCGCTGGAGGTCGCAACCATCGTGGCGCTGGTGCTGGCCATCGCGGTGGCGGCGAGCCTGCAGCCGGCGTGGAAGGCCTCGCGCATGGACCCGATCACCGCACTTCGCCATCTGTAACGGAGCCGACGATGCGACGACTGCTCGCCGCCCTTTTCTTGGGCTTCGCCGCCGCCAGCGCGCAGGCGCAGGCCATCGACGGCGCCAAGCTGCTGGCCCAGGTCGACCGCGACCTGCAGCCGGAGTCCTACGAGATGTACCGCAAGCTCATCAACGTCGAGCCCGACGGGCGGAAGAAGGAGTTCGTGCTCTGCTCGGCGAAAAAAGGGCGCGACAAGGTAGCGGCGCTGTTCCTGGCGCCGGCCTCCGCAAAGGGCCGCGCCACCCTGCGCCAGGGCGAGAACATGTGGCTTTATATCCCCAACGTCGGCAAGCCGGTGCGCATCACCAGTTTGCAGTCGGTCACCGGCGGCGTGTTCAACAACGCCGACATCCTGCACCTGGACTATGCGGAGGAATACAGCGTCGAGAGCGTGGCCGACGACGCCGGCGCGGACCTGTTGAGCCTGAAGGCCAAGACCAACCAGGTCGCCTACGACCGGCTGAAGATGTGGGTCGACAAGAAGCTGCTGCTGCCGACCAAGATCGAGGCCTACGCGGCCAGCGGCCTGCTGATCAAGACGCTGTACTTCAAGGACATCCAGGACTTCGGCGGCGGCATCCGGCGGCCGGCCACGGTGGAGACCGACAGCCCGCTGTACCAGGGCTACAAGTCGGTGATGCTGTATTCGGCGCCGAAGAAACGCGAGGTGCCCGACGAGGTGTTCACGCTAGGCTACCTGCCGCGCATCGACGAGTTGCGCAAGTAGCCGCATGCGGGCGGCGCGCGCCTGCATCCTCGCGCCGGCGCTGGCGGGCGGCGGCGCGCTGCGCGCCGAGACCTTCACCTTCGACGCCAGCGCGTTCGAAAAGAAGCCGTTCGAGTTCGGCGGCTACCTCGAAGCGCGGGCCGAGACCTTGCGGCTGGACAGCGAGGCGGTCGTCTACCGCCTCAACGCCTTCGGCCGCGCGCCGCGCGAGAGCCTCGACCGGCTGGCGGTGGCGGGCGAGATCGAGGGCCGCTTCTCGGGCGGCGCCTTCGGCGCCTATGCACGGCTGCGCGGCGACGGCGCGATGGATGCCGGGGACACCACCCGGCAGGGCCGCGTCCACGAGGCCCACGCCAGCGCGCAACCGGACACGGGGCTGGCGATCGACGTCGGCAAGAAGGCGCTGCGCTGGGGCAAGGGCTACGCCTTCGGCCCGGTGGGCTTCGTCGAGCGCCCGAAGGATCCGCTCGATCCGGAGCAGGCCCGCGAGGGCTACGTGCTGGCCGCTGCCGACTGGAT
>CALGWX010000305.1 GCA_937936215.1 uncultured Burkholderiaceae bacterium
CTCGTCGTAGAAGCCCTTGGTCACCGCGTAGGCGCCGCCGTAGCGGCCGACGTCCTCGCCCATGACGAACACGCGCGGATCGCGCGTGAGGGCCTCGCGGTGCGCCTCGCGCAGCGCCTCGCGGTAGGTGGTGGCGCGCATCGGCATCAGGCTCCCCCCGCAGCGGGCGTGTAGACGTCGCGGGCGAGTTCCTCGACCGGCTCCCACGTGCCGGCCTCGGCGAAGCGCACCGCCGCCTCGACCTCGGCCATCGCCTCGCGGTCGATGGCTTGGAAATCTTCCTCGCGCATCATGCCGGCGGCCTTCAGCCGCTCAGTGAAGGTGTGGATCGGCCCGTGCTGCTTCCAGCGCTCGACTTCCGCCTTGTCGCGGTACAGCTCGGCGTCGAACATCGAGTGGGCGCGGAAGCGGTAGGTGTGCAGTTCGAGGAAGAAGGGCGCCTGCGTGGCGCGCGCCTGCGCCACCGCCTCCTTCGCCGCCTCGTAAACGGCCAGCACGTTCATGCCGTTGATGTGCGCGGTCGGGATGCCGTAGCTGGCGGCCTTCTTGGTGAGGTCGATCTGCGACTCGGAGCGCGCGAGCGCGGTGCCCATCGCATACAGGTTGTTCTCGCAGATGAACAGCACCGGCAGCTTCCACAGCGCCGCCAGGTTCAGCGACTCGTGAAACGCCCCCTCGGCCACCGCGCCCTCACCGAAGAAGCAGGCGGTGACGCAGTTCGCACGGGGACCTCCGGGCGGCGGGCGGCCTCCGGCGAGGGCGGGGTCCCCCTCGGCGGCTCGGGCGACGCTCCCGCCGGGCAGTGAAGCGGAAAGCTTGTCGGCCAGCGCCAGCCCCACCGCCAGCGGCAGCCCGCCGCCGACGATGGCGTTGCCGCCGTAGAAGCGCGTGGCGGCGTCGAACAGGTGCATCGAGCCGCCGCGGCCGCGCGAGCAGCCTTCGACCTTGCCGAACAACTCGGCCATGATCGAATCCATCGACACGCCCCGCAGCAGTGCCTGGCCGTGCTCGCGGTAGGTCGCGACCACGTTGTCCTCAGGCAGCAGGTTCGGCATCACGCCGGCGGCCACCGCCTCCTCGCCGATGTACAGGTGCAGGAAGCCGCGGATCTTGCCTTCGCCGTACAGCTCGGCGCAGCGCTCCTCCAGCCGCCGGATGCGCACCATGTCGCGCACCCGCGCCAGGCAGAACTCGCGCGGGTAGCGGGTGACGTCGGTCGTGAAGTGGGCGAGTTCCTCGCCGCGGTCTGCCGTCATCGCAAACGTTGAATCACTTCGCTGCCACGGTCGCAATCGCCAGCAGCGCCGCCGCGAGCAGCGCCTTCAGCGCGATGTCGCGCAGCCGCGCCAGGCGATGGCGCAAGGTCTTCGTCATCGGGCTCGCCTCCTTTTCAGGCGGCTGCGGGCAGGCCGTGCGGCGCCGGCGCGCTCGGCCGCGGCGGCACTGCGGCCAGCTGCTTGGCGAAGGCGGCGAGCTTCGGCTCGTACGCGCCGCGGGCCACCTCGTCCTCGGTCAAGGCCAGCGTGGCCTGCGGCGGCCTGCCGGCCAGTTCGGCCATCGTCGCGAAAGCGCGCGCGGCCCCCGAGCCGCCCATCGTGCAGAAGAACGCCAGCCGGTGCGTCAGCCGGTGCGCTTCGAGCCAGCTGCGCACGGGGCTGGAGACGTTCCAGAACCACACCGGCGTGCCGACCACCACCAGCGCGTAATTCGACGGCTGGTGCCGCCCCGGCCGCAGCGCCGGCGTCAGCGCCGCCAGCGATTCGATGGCGCACATCAGGTAGCCGAGCCAGCCCTCCAGCGGCTGGACGATGCGGATCTCCTCGAGGTCCGCGTGCAGCCGCCTGGCCAGCGCCTGTGCGACGCGCCGCGTGTGGCCGCTGCGCGAGTGATAGACGATCAGTGCTCGTTTCATGCTGCCCTCGCTTCGGGCCGCGTGCGGCCCGCGTTACTTGTCCGCTTCCAGCGTCGAGGTGTCGCCCTCGGGCAGGCCCAGTTCGCGCGCGCGCAGCAGACGCCGCATGATCTTGCCGCTGCGGGTGCGGGGTAGTCTCGGCGCGAAGTCGATCTCCTTCGGCGCCACCGACGGCCCCAGCCGCTTGCGCGCGTGGCCGAGCAGCTCGCGGCGCAGCGCCTCGCTCGGCTCGAAGCCACTCTTGAGCGCCACGAAGGCCTTGACCGTCTCGCCGAGTACGGGATCGGGCTTGCCGATCACGCCGGCCTCGGCCACGGCCGGGTGCTCCATCAACGCGCTTTCGACCTCGAAGGGGCCGATCAGGTGGCCGGCCGACTTGATCACGTCGTCGGTGCGGCCGACGAACCAGTAGTAGCCCTCGGCATCGCGCTTGACGAGGTCGCCGGTGAGGTACAGGTCGCCGGCGAAGCACTTGCGGTAGCGCTCCTCGTCGTTCAGATACCCGCGGAACATCGACGGCCAGCCGCGGCGCAGCGCCAGCTCGCCTTCGACGTCCGGCGTGTCGATCACCTCGACGCCACCTTGGTGCCGCTGCACGACGAACGCCTCGATGCCCGGCAGCGGCCGGCCCATCGAGCCGGGCTTGATGTCCTGCGCCACCGTGTTGGCGATCATGATGCCGCCGGTCTCGGTCTGCCACCAGTTGTCGTGAATCGGCAGGCCGAAGGTGTCCAGCCCCCACCACACGCCCTGCGGATTCAGCGGCTCGCCGACGCTGGCGATAAAGCGCAGGCGTTCGAAGCGGAAGTCGCGCGCCAGCTCCGAGCCCGCCTTCATCAGCATGCGGATCGCAGTGGGCGCCGTGTACCAGACGCTGACCCGCTCGTCCTGCAGGATGCGGTACCAGCGCAGCGGGTCGAACTCCGCTTCGTCGACGATCATCGTCACCCCGTGCACCAGCGGCGCGATGATCCCGTACGACATCCCGGTGACCCAGCCCGGGTCGGCGGTGCACCAGAACACGTCCTCGGGGTGCAGGTCGAGCGCGTACATCCCCGTGGCCCAGTGCGCGACCACCGCCTCGTGCACATGCATCGCTCCCTTGGGCTTGCCGGTGGTGCCGCTGGTGAAGTGCAGCAGCGCCAGCTCGTCGGGCTGTGTGGCGACAGTGACGAACTCGTCGCTCGCTTCGCGCAGCAGCGCATCGAGATCGTGGCCTGCGCTCGGCAACTCGTCTCCGGCGGCGCAGTCGGCCAGCAGCACATGCGCCAGCGTCGGGATCTGTTCCCGCACCGGCGCCACCTTGCGGGCGTACAGCGCCGCGGTGGTGACCAGCACGCGGCCGCCGCCGAGGTTCATCCGGGTGGCGATCGGCTCCGGGCCGAAGGCGGAGAACAGCGGCGAGACCACCACGCCCGCCTTCAACGCTCCGAGCGCAGCGACGTACAGCGCCGGGATCCGCGGCGCGAGGATGAACAGCCGCTCGCCGCGGGCCACGCCGAGCGCCGTCAGCGCGTTGGCAAAGCGGTTGGCGAGCCGCTGCAGATCGCCGTAGGTGAGCACCAGCCGGCCGCCGTCGGCGCCCAGCCACACGATCGCCGCGTGGTCGCGCCGCGCGCCGTTGGCGTACCGGTCGACCGCCTCGGCGGCGATGTTCAGCCCGCCACCCGGGAGTCCCGCCAGGTGGCGGCGCGCCTCGGCCCAGGAGAAGGTGCGGCAGATCGCGTCGCGATCCGCCAGGTGCGGCGGCAGCGCAAAGCTCGCCGGCTTGCGGATGCGCGGCGACCGCTCGGTGCGCGGCAGCTCGGTCATGGCCAGCACCTTCGGTAAGGAGCAAACCCTCACCTCTCGCATCGACCATACGGCGCGGCCGCCGCGGTGCGTTGACCCGGGTCAACGGCGCTACCGCCGACGGTTGTCGCGTCGCGGCCCGCGGTGAGCCGCCGTTGGTTGGCCGGGCGCCAAAGGGGGCGCGGCCGTACTGCGTTCTTGCGACGGCCGGCGCAGCGGATTCTTGGCGGCGGTCAATGTGCTTTTCGGGCGCCGGCGTAAAAAATAATTAAGTGCTTCAGAGGCTCCGACCGCCGGTAGCCTCGGGCGAGGCGGCAGGTGCGGAGCCATTTGCAGGAGGACGTATGAGCAACCTGGTTCGCGCCGATCCGTTTGACGTGGCATTCCGGGATTTCTTCCGCAACATGCTGCGGCCGACACGTCTGGATCTCGAAACCGAGCCTGAAATCCGGCTCGACCTGAAGGAAAACGACAAGGCCTACATTGTTCACGCCGAAATCCCCGGCGTGAAGAAAGAAGACATCGACGTCTCGATCGACGGCAACCTCGTCACCATCCGCGCCGAGGTCAAGCGCGAGAAGGAAGAGAAGGGCGAGACCATGCTGCGCAGCGAGCGGTACTACGGGATGATGTCCCGCAGCTTCACCGTCGCCAGCGACATCGACGAGAAGGCCGCCACCGCCAAGTACACCGACGGCGTGCTCGAACTCGTGCTGCCGAAGAAGGCGGGCAGCGTCAGCCGCCGGCTGAAGGTCGAATAAG
>CALGWX010000306.1 GCA_937936215.1 uncultured Burkholderiaceae bacterium
CGAGCTCCAGTTCCGGCGCGTCGAACAGTGGCGAGGCGAACCGCACGCGCGCGAAGGACAACGGCTGTGTTTCGTCGACCCGGCGGGCCATTTGCCGCAGCCGCTGCTGCCGGCGGCGATACCGGCCCTGCGCTGGCTGCGACTGCCACGCCTGCTGATACTGGTGGATGCACTCTCGGCGGCCACCGATCCGGCCTTCGGCGGGGAGCCGCGGATCGTCGCCGTCCAGGCCGACTGGCGCGATGCTGCGCAGCGCGCCCTCGCCGAGGCCATGCGGCGGGCCAGCGCGGTGCGTGGTCTCTGGTTTGCTTCGGGTGCCGGGGCCGAGGAGGTCTCAGGCTGGGACGGCGCGATCGCCGAGCCGACCGCATCACTGCGGTCCGCCGAGAAATCGCCGTCTTGGCGGGGCAAGTGGGCCGACTCGCTGGGCGATTCGCGCCCGGCCCGCACGCTGGGTTGTGACTTCTTGCTTCTTCGCGGCAAGGTCCTTTCCGTCGCGGCGCGCACGCCGGCGCTGCCCGTCTTCCTTCCCGCGGCCACCGGCGACGCCCCTCGCAGCGAGGTCGGCTGGGGCCATGGCCGCTGGTACGACCTGCGCGGCCGCCGCGCCGCGGCAAGAGCCGACGGAGACTGAACCGCGCTCGGGCGCTACTGGCGGGGTTGCGCGCCCGTCGCCGCGTCGTCCTGCAGTTGCGGTTCGCCGGCGATGACGTAGCGATCGGAGGCCCAGGCGCCGAGATCGATCCCCTTGCAGCGGGCGCTGCAAAACGGGCGCCAGGGGTTGGCCTCGCTCCACGCGACGTCGGCCCGGCAGGTCGGGCAGGCGACGACCCTTGGCCGCTTCACAACGCGCACAGCGCCAGTTCGAAGGGCACGTCGCGCTCCAGCGCACGCGGCTTGAGGTCGCCGTCGGGTGCCGTAAAGCGGATCCACAGCATGTAGCGGTTGGCGCTGATCTCAGGGATTGCGCCGGCGGCCGCGGCGACGCGGACCTGCAGCAGCGCGTAGGTGCGGCCCTGCAAGGCCTGCTGGTAGGCGCCCTGTGCCGCCACCTGCTCCGAGGGATGCGCGCTCTCCCGCAGCAGCCGCAGCACGATGCCCAGTGCGCTGCGGTACTTCTCGAGCGGCTGCACCCAGCCGCGCAGGTCGTCGCGGCGGCTCTCGGCCTCGCGCATCAGCCAGGCGTGATAGGAGGGCAGGTCGAACTCGCAGGTGCCGCCGGGAATGCTGGCCCGGCTGCGGATGCTGGTCAGCCACTCGTGGTCGCGCAGGTGCTGGCCCGCCTTGCCCGAGGCGGCGTTCAGTGTCTGATGCGCCTGCTCGATGTCCGTCAGCACGGCGGCGAGCGCCTCCTGTGCCACTTGCGGGTTGCTGCGCAGCGCCTGCAGCGCCTGCCGCTGCCGGTCGAGCTCCTGCAGCAGATCGCCCTTGAGGTCGGTGCGCGCAGTGACCTCGAGGATCTCGAACAGCGCCATCAGCGCCGCGTGGTGGCAATACGGATGCGACTGGCCAATGAAGAAACCGAGCCGGTCGAAGAGGTCTTCCAGGCGCAGCAGCGAGCGCACGCGCTCGGTGAACGGGTACTCGTAGAGGATGACGCCGTCACGCCCGCTGGCCATGGCCGAAAATATCACAGGCAGCTCGCGGCCCGTTCGAGGTAGCGCGCATGCAGCCGCTGCACGCGCGGCGCAACCTGCGCCAGGGTGCCTTCGTTGACGAGGACGTCGTCGGCGGCGGCCAGCCGCTCGGCCCGGCTTGCCTGCTGCGCGATGATCCTCCGCACCAGCGCGGCATCGAGTCCGCTGCGGGCGCAGACGCGCGCCTCCTGCGTGGCCGCCGAGCAGTCGATCACCAGCAAGCGCTCGACGCGGCTGCGCCAGGTGCCGCTTTCGACCAGCAGCGGCACGACGAAGACGACATACGGCGCGCGGGCGGCGGCCCGCGCCGCGGCCGCCAGCGCCGCCTCGCGGATGCGCGGGTGCAGGATCGCTTCCAGCTTCGCCTTCGCCTGCGGGTCGTTGAACACGCGTTCGCGCATGCGCGGCCGGTCGAGGCTGCCGGCGGCGTCGATGTAGTCGGGGCCGAATTCGCGGGCGATCGCCTCGATCGCAGCGCCCCCCGCTGCCGTCAGCGCGTGGGCGATGGCGTCGGTGTCGACGATTGCCGCGCCGAGCGCGGCGAACCGGTCGGCCACCGCGCTCTTGCCGCTGCCGATGCCGCCCGTCAGGCCGACGGCGAAGTACTCAGAACGGCAGGTAGCGGCCTGCAATGTCCGGGCCGAAGATGAGTACGACGAAGCCCGCCGCCGCCAGATACGGGCCGAAGGGGATCGGGATGTCTCGGCCCCGCCGCGCCAGGATCAGCAGCACGATCCCCACCACCGCGCCGACGACGGATGACAGCAGCAGGATCGGCAGCAACATCTTCCAGCCGAACCAGGCGCCGAGCGCGGCCAGCAGCTTGAAGTCGCCGTAGCCCATGCCCTCCTTGCCGGTGGCGAGCTTGAACAGCCAGTAGATCGACCACAGGATCAGGTAGCCGGCCGCCGCGCCGATGACGGCATCGGGCAGCGGCGCGAAGGTGCCGTTGATGTTCAGCAGCAGCCCGGCCCACAGCAGCGGCAGCGTCAGGCTGTCGGGAAGCAGCGTCGTGTCGGCGTCGATGAAAGTGAGCGCAATGAGCACGAAAGTGAAGGCCAGCGCGGCGACGCCGGCGAGGCTGAAGCCGAAGTGGGACGCCACCCAGACCGACAGCGCCGCCGTCAGCGCCTCCACCACCGGGTAGCGCGCGGAGATGGCCGCACCGCAGTGGGCGCACTTGCCGCCGGAGGCGAAAAACGAGACCAGCGGCACGTTGTCGCGCACCCGCAGCGGCGTCTTGCAGGCCGGGCAGTGCGAGCCGGGCACCAGCAGGTTGAAGCGCGGCGAGGGCTCCGCCGCGCGGCCGGCCAGCTCTGCGCACTGCGCCTGCCACTCGGCCTGCATCATCTTCGGCAGGCGATAGATGACGACGTTCAGGAACGAGCCGATCGCCAGCCCGAAGGCGCCGGCGCAGACGGCGAAGACGAGATCGAGCGTCAAGCGAGGTTCGCGGCCCCGGGCGGCCGGCCGTGGCTTGCCGTCAGACCACCTGGCCGAGCTTGAAGATCGGCAGGTAAATGGCCACGACGATGCCGCCGATGATCACGCCCAGCACCACCATGATGACCGGCTCGATCAGGCTCGACAGTGCATCGACCGTCTCATCCACCTCGCGCTCGTAGTAATCGGCCACCTTCGACAGCATCGAGTCAAGCGCGCCCGATTCTTCGCCGATGCCGGTCATCTGCACCGCCATGTTCGGGAACACGCCGGTGTTCTGCATCGCCTGCGCGAGGCTGGTGCCGACGTTGACCTCCGCCTGCACCTGCTTGGTGGCGTCCTTGTAGACGGCATTGCCGGAGGCGGGGCCGACCGAGTCGAGCGCGTCCACCAGCGGCACGCCGGCGGCGAAGGTGGTCGACAGCGTGCGCGCCCAGCGCGCTACGGAGGCTTTCTGCAGCATCTCGCCGATGACCGGGATCTTCAGCATGTAGCGGTCGACCAGCCGCTGGAAGGTCGGCGAGCGGCGCCACGCCTGCCAGCCGAAGTACATCGCGCCGAGCGAGCCGAACAGCATCCAGTACCAGTTAGCGACCACGAAGTCGGACATCGCGATCACCAATAGCGTCGGGTAGGGCAGGTCGGCGCCGAAGCTCGTGAACACCTGCTTGAACGACGGGATCACGAAGTACATGATGATCGCCGTGATCAGCACCGCCACGAAGATGATCATCACCGGGTAAAACAGCGCCTTCTTGATCTTGCCCTTCAGGGCCAGCGTCTTTTCCTTGTAGGTCGCGAGGCGGTCGAGCAGAGTCTCCAGGATGCCCGCCTGCTCGCCGGCGCCGACCAGGTTGCAGAACAGCGGGTCGAAGTACAGCGGGTACTTGCGGAAGGCCTGGTTCAGGCTGGTGCCGGTCTCGACGTCGGCGCGGATCTCGTTGAGCAGCCGCGACATCGACGGGTTGGCGTGGCCGCGGGCGATGATGTCGAAGCTCTGCATCAGCGGCACGCCGGCGCGCAGCATCGTCGACAGCTGGCGGGTGAACAGCGCCAGGTCCTTCTCGGTGATCTTGCGGCCGCGCGAGAAGACCTGCTTCTTGATCTTGGGCTTGGAGATGCCGCGCCGGCGCAGCGCCGCCGCGACCGCGGACTCGCCGCCGGCGCGCATCTCGCCGCGGACCACCTTGCCGTTCTTGTCGACGCCTTCCCAGACGAACAGAGACTCCTGGACCGGCGTCGGCCGGGGCTTTGCGACTGCGCCTGTTGCCATCGTTGACTGAACTCCCTAGCGACGGCTCACTCGTTGGTGCAGCCAAGCACTTCTTCGAGCGAGGTAACGCCCTGCTTGACCTTCAGCAGGCCGGACTGGCGCAGGTTCTTCACGCCCTCGCGCTGCGCTTGCTGCGCGATCTCGATCGAACTGCCGCCCTTCAGAATGATGTGCTGGATCGCCTCGGTCACCGGCATCACTTCGTAGATGCCGATACGGCCCTTGTAGCCTGAACCCTTGCACCGCTCGCAGCCGACCGCCTTGTAGGGGATCCACGAGCCGTCGAGGTCGGCGGGCGAGAAGCCGGCGGCCAGCAGCGCGTCGCGGCCGAAGTCGGCCGGCTGCTTGCAGGTGCACAGCCGGCGCGCCAACC
>CALGWX010000307.1 GCA_937936215.1 uncultured Burkholderiaceae bacterium
CGGCGCCTCGTTCGTGCTCGACCGCGACGGCCGGCTGGCGGCCATGGCGCCGCAGTTCGAGGAGCACCTGCTGCTGGCCGCGTTCGTCGACGGCGCGCCGCAACCCGGCCCCTGCGCCGAGCACGGCCCGCTGGAGGCGCAGGCCTACGGGGCGCTCACCCTCGGCGTGCGCGATTACCTCGTCAAGAACGGCTTTCCCGGCGCGATCATCGGCCTGTCCGGCGGCATCGACTCGGCGCTGACGCTCGCCATCGCCGTCGATGCGCTCGGCACCGAGAAGGTGCGGGCGGTGATGATGCCGTCGCAGTTCACCGCCGACATCTCGTGGCTCGACGCGCGCGAGATGGCCGCGCGCCTGCAGGTGCGATACGACGAGCTGCCGATCAAGCCGGTGTTCGACGGCTTCCTCGCCTTGCTTGCGCGGGAGTTCCGCGGCCTGCCTTGGGACACCACCGAGGAGAACATCCAGGCACGCATCCGCGGCACGCTGCTGATGGCGCTGTCGAACAAGCACGGCTCGATCGTGCTGACCACCGGCAACAAGAGCGAAATGGCGGTGGGCTACTGCACGCTGTACGGCGACATGGCCGGCGGCTTCGCGGTGATCAAGGACATCCGCAAGACGCTGGTCTATCGCCTGGCGCACTGGCGCAACGAGCGCTCGCCGGTGATCCCGCCGCGGATCATCAGCCGGCCGCCCTCCGCCGAGCTGCGGCCGAACCAGACCGACCAGGACTCGCTGCCGCCGTACGAGGTGCTCGACGGCATCATCGAGCTGTACATGGAGCAGGGCGCGAGCCTGCCCGAGGTGGTTGCCGCCGGCTATTCGCCCGCCGACGTGAACCGCGTGGTGCGGCTGATCCGGATCAACGAGTACAAGCGGCGGCAAGCGCCGGTGGGCATCCGCGTCACTCACCGCGGGTTCGGGCGCGACTGGCGTTATCCCATCACCAACCGCTTCCGCGAAGAAGTCCCCGAGTAGCCGATCGCGGTCGCGCCCGCCCCGCGGTGGCCGCGGCAGGTGTGGCTCGCCTTCGGCTCGGGGCGCGACGGGCGCGCTCTATGCAAGGCGGCGGCGCGATCCGCGTCGCCGCGGGTGCAGGCGCTGCCACTACAATCGTCGACGGTCCGGTCATGTGCAGGAGACGTCGATGAAACTGATCACCGCCATCATCAAGCCGTTCAAGCTCGACGAGGTTCGCGAGGCGCTGGCCGAGACGGGCGTCACGGGACTCACGGTCACCGAGGTCAAGGGCTTTGGCCGCCAAAAGGGCCACACCGAGCTTTACCGGGGCGCCGAGTACGTGGTGGATTTCCTGCCCAAGGTCAAGGTCGAGGCTGCGGTGCCCGATGCGCTGGTCGAGCGCGCCATCGAGGCGATCACCCGCGCGGCGCGCACCGGCAAGATCGGCGACGGCAAGATCTTTGTCACCCCCATCGAGCAGGTGGTGCGCATCCGCACCGGCGAAACCGGCGACGCCGCGGTCTAGCCTCGCCGCAGCGGCCGGGCCGGCCTGCGGCCACCGCCGCAGTGGCCATCGACGCGCGCGGCAGCGAGCGGGCGTCGGAATCAGCGCCGGGTCAGCTCCAGCGCCGCGTCGAACAGTGGGCTGGCCGGGTTGGCTAGCTCGTCGATCACGTTGAGGTGGTGCAAGCCGGGCATCGGCACTTCGCGCACGACGTTCCTGGGCCAGGCCTTGGCGATCAGCGCCGTCTGGCGCCGGAACTCGCGCGATTCGAGCGCTCCGACCGCGGTGTAAAGCGGGCGGTCGGTGGCTGGCGGCAGCCGCGCCGGGGACAGCTTCTGCGCACGCTGCACCGTCAGCTGCAGGTCGTCCTTCAGGAACGCTGCGTGCACCAGCGGCTCGAGGTCGTAGATGCCGCTGACGGCGAGCCCGCCCTTGACGAGGTCGGCCGGCAGATCGGGCTCGTACACGGGCCACAGCGCCGCCATCATCATGGCCGTCAGATGCGCGCCCGCCGAGTGCCCGGCGACATAGATGCGGCTGGGGTCGAACCCGAGCCGGTCGCCGTTGCGGTAAAGCCAGGCATGAGCGCGCAGCATCTGCCGCACGATGTCCTCGATCGGCGTCTTGGGCGCCAGGCCGTAGTTGAGCAGCGCCACCGCCACGCCGTGGCCCACGAAGGGCGGCGCGATCCAGGAAAAATCCGACTTGTCGAGCGAGCGCCAGTAGCCGCCGTGGATGAAGACCAGCAGCGGCGCGGTGTCGCTGCGGGCGGGAAACAGGTCGAGGCGCTCGCCGGCGGTGTCGCCATAGGCCAGGTCGAGCAGGCAGGCGCGTAGCCGCCGCGTGGCCGCGGCCTGCTCGGCCCAGCGGGCGAAGATCTGCGGATGCTCGGGGATTGCGGCGCGGGCGTTGTACTCGCGCTCGCAGAACTCGGCGCTGTATTTCATCCTTTGGACTTCCTGCAAGGCACGCGTTGGTGGGCCGTGTTGCCGCCAGTCTAGCGAGCCGCCCGGGCGCGGGACGGTTTTGAGTACAATTGTTGCCCTGTCGGGGACGTAGCTCAGCTGGGAGAGCGTCGCGTTCGCAATGCGAAGGTCGGGAGTTCGATCCTCCTCGTCTCCACCATCGGACTAGCCCACGGGCCGCGCATCAAGCGGCCCGTTTTCTTTTCTTCGCGCGGGCCGCTGGAAGGCGGCAGTTCGCGCCTTCGACGATGACGGGTGAACCGCGGCCCTTTTCGCGCCGGCAACTGGCCGAGTCCCGCTGCGAGATCCTGCGCGAGGGCCGCTGGGCCAATGCGCGGGTGCTGCGGGCGAGCATCGGCGGCGTGGACTGGACCGTCAAGGACTTCTCCGCCCGCCCCTGGTGGGTGCGCAACCTGATCGGCCGTTTCCTGCTGGCCAGGGAACTGCGGGCGCTGCGGCGGCTGGCGGGCATCGAGGGCGTGCCGGCGCAGGCTTTTCGGGTCGACGCCTTCGCGATCGCGGCGCGGTATGTCGCCGGGGTCACCCTGGACAAGGCGCCGCGCGCGCAGTTGGACGAGCGGTTCTTCCTCGCCTTGGAGGCGCTGTTTCGCCAGGTGCACGGGCGCCATCTGGTGCACCTGGACTCGCGCGGCTCCAGCAACCTGATCGCCACGCCCGAGGGCCGGCCGGCGGTGATCGAC
>CALGWX010000308.1 GCA_937936215.1 uncultured Burkholderiaceae bacterium
GCGGTGCTGTACACGCTGCTGGAGACGGCCAAGCTCAACGCGCTCGATCCGGAGGCGTACCTGCGCTTCGTGCTGGAGCGCATCGCCGAGCAGCCGGTAAACCGCCTCGGCGAACTGCTGCCGTGGAACTACGCGCGCGAATTGGCGCGAGACGAGCGGCTCACAGCCTGAAACCCGGCGCCGCCGTCAAGGTGCGGCGAGCGGACGCTTACCTTCCAACCGCGCTCCAGGCGCCGGCGGTGGCAGCCACCTGCACGGGCGAGCAGCCTGTGGCCGCGGCGGTCTGCGAAAAGTCTCTCGCCAGGAGATTGCAACCGTTCGGCGCCTTCGGCGAGGTACCGGCATCAGGGCGCCGCCCACCGCCGCCGCAAGCCGATCAGTCGACTCTCACTGCCCCGGTGGCCTTGACCGTCACCGAGCTGGACTTCGGGCCCGCAGCGAGCGAGAAGCTCGCCGCGCCATTTGCGGCGCCGAGTCCGTTGAAGCGCACGAACGCGGTCGGGCCCGTGAGCTGCACGGCGCGGTCGATTTCTCCGCGCACGCGGATCGGAGCAGGGGCCGCCGCGCCGTCGACGTCGCAGGCGCCATCGCCGTCCGCGTCGTAGCAGGCGATCGTGCGCCCGCTCCACGAAGTCGCCGCGATCGTCCCTAAGCACGAGCCGCCGTCGTCGCTCGGGCACACGAGTACCGACTTGTTTCGCCTGACGGCCTCTGTACGCGCCTCCACCAACAGCGAGTACAGCGTCTGCGCGCTGCTTCGGGCGCGGTTGGCGTTCATCAGGTCGACCATGCTGGGCGCGGCCAGCCCGAGGAGGATCGCGGAGATCGAGGTGGCGACCATGATCTCCAGGAGCGTCAGGCCGAATTGGGTGCCCGCCGGCGGCGGCGAACTACGCCGTGCGGTATGGATTGAGTGGATGCGATGGCTCATGGGCATTGCCGCCGGGGTCGCTCTTGCCGAGCTGCGAGCTCATTGTTGGAGCGGCCCTTGGATCGAGGAACCTGGGCTGCCCTTGCTGGTGCCGTGCGCCCGATGAGTGGCACCGGAACTGCCGATGTGAGCGCCCATTGACTTGCCCAAGCATCTGAATTCATTAGGACTTTTGGTGCTGAACCGCAGGCCACGCCCCTCGGGAAACGCATCCGAGTGGGCATTCGCCGCCTCGCGGCGCCCGCGCCGGACTCAGGCGCCGAAGGCTGATGCTCGCCCTGAGAGGCTTAGGCCGAGCCCGGTGTGTGGGCAGCTGACCACGAACGTTCATCAGCCACGGCCAGCGCGGCGGCGGCCCGCAGGTTGCACTCGCCGTCGTCCGCCCCTTTCGGCCGCGCCGTCGATAGATGCGGCCCCGTGGTCGCTACGGCCGCACGTGCGGCTGCGCCGCCGCGTGCCCGTGCCGCGCGCGGTGCTCGCGATGGGCGCGGTTGCCGGCGGTCGGCAGCAGCGAGCCCACCACCATGCCGACGCCGGCCAGGATCAGCCCGGCCAGCACGGAGGGGATCGCCTCGCCCAGCGGCGTGAGCGTCAGCAGGCCCCAGGTGCTCATGCCGAGGACGATCGACCACACGGCGCCCTGCGAGGTCGCTCGCTCCCAGTACAGGCCGAGCACCAGCGGCCAGAACGCGCCCACTACCGGGAACTGGTAGGCCATCGCCACCAGTTCGTAGATCGGCGTGCCCTCCATGCGGATCGAGTAGGCGAGCACGCAGGCGGCGAAGACGGCCAGCGTGATGCGCATCGCGCGCAGCTCGGCCTTGTCGGTCATCGGCAAGAAGTTCTTCAGGATGTTCTGCACGAAGGTGGTGGTCGGCGCCAGCAGCGTGGCCGAGGCGGTGGACATGATCGCGGAGAGCAGCGCGCCGAAGAACAGCACCTTCAGCCACATCGGCATGTGCTCCATCACCAGCGTCGGCAGGATCTTCTGCGCGTCTTCCTTAAGCAGCTCGCCGGCGACCTCGGGCATGACCACGAAGGCGGCGACGCCGATGAACATCGGCACCGCGGCAAACGCGAGGTACGCGGCGCCGCCGAGGATCGGTCCGCGCACCGCGTTCTTCTCGCTGTTGGCGGCCATCACGCGCTGGAAGACGTCCTGCTGCGGGATCGAGCCGATCATGATGGTCACCGCCGCCGACAGCCAGAACAGCCACGCGTGCACGCTGGGTTCGGGGAAGAAGTTGAACATTTCCCTCGCCGAGGCGTGCGCGACCACGTTGCCGACGCCGCCGGCGAGATCCGCCGCGAACCAGGCGATCAGCGACAGGCCGACGATGATGATCAGCATCTGCACGAAGTCGTTCAGCGCCACCGACCACATGCCACCAAACACGGTGTAGGTGAGCACCACCGCCGTCCCGATGGCCATGCCCTGCACAGTGGAGATCGCCTCGCCAGACAGCAGGTGGAACACCAGTCCCAGCGCGGTGATCTGCGCCGCCACCCAGCCCAGGTAGGAGATCGCGATCACCACGGCGCTGAAGATCTCCACGCCACGGCCGTAGCGCTGGCGGTAGAAGTCGCCGATGGTCAGCAGCTTCAGCCGGTACAGCCTGGCGGCGAAGAACATGCCGACGAAGATCAGGCAGAAGGCGGCACCGAAGGGGTCCTCGACCGTCTTCTCCAGCCCGCCCTCGATGAACTTGGCCGGCACGCCGAGCACCGTTTCCGAGCCGAACCAGGTGGCGAAGGTGGTCGTCACCACCATGACGAGCGGCAGCGAACGGCCGGCCACCGCGTAGTCGGCGGTGTTCTTCACCCGCGTGGCCGCGTACAGCCCGATGACGACCGACACCAGCAGGTAAAGCACGACGAAGGCAATCAGGGTCATGGCGGCTCAGGCAGCGGTGGGCTGGACGATCAGGCTTTAGCCGAGGGCGACATCGGGGGCAGGGGGTGATGCCGCCATGCCGGGCGGACGCGCGCGACGATAAGGCTTCGCCCGCCCATGCGACAGGCCAGCGGGCGGCGGGCGTGACGCGCTCGCGACGCTGCGCGGCAGTCCCCGCAGGCGGACGGCACGGCCCTGTGGTTCGCTGCCCAAGCGCGGGCCGCCCCCGCCGCGGCGCCCCACCCTCAGCCGCGCCGCCGCCACTGCTGCCAGCGCTCGCGGCCGGCAAACACCGGCGCCGACTCCGCCGCGGGCACCGGCTCATCCACGGCGAGCTCGAAGTCGGCCGCCAGCAGCCCGCGCAGTTCGGCCCCAGTGATGGCAAACGGCGGGCCCCGGCGCGGCTCGGCCGCGGCGTCATCGACGTAGAATAGGCCCGCGAGTTCGCCGCCGGGCTTCAGCAGTCGCGCACAACGCATCGCCCAGGCGGGCCACAGCCGCGGCGGCAGCGCGGCGAGGAAGGCACGCTCGACGATGACGTCGAACGGCTCGGCGTCGAAGGCGAAGAAGTCCGCCCGCTGCACGCGAGAAGCGTGCGCCGGCCCGAGCGCGGCGCGGGCGCGGTCCACCGCCGCCTGCGCGTAGTCGATCGCCAGCGCCTCTACGCCGCGCGCCGCCAGCAAGGCCACTTCCTGCGCCGAGCCGCAACCGGGCACCAGCACCCGCGCGCCAGAGGGCAGGCCGCCGGCATCCAGCCAGCGCACGAGGGCCCGCGGCGCCTCGCGCGCCTCCCACGGCGTGAAGCCGGCGGCGAAGCGCTCGTCCCAGAAGTCGGGCTGCGACGGGTCGCGGCTGCGGAACTCAGCCATTCGGTCCAGCCGTCTTCGGCGGTGCCGCGCGGCCGGCTGCCCGTCGCGGCGACGTCGGCGCTTCCGCCTGGCCTCGGTCGCACGCGCAACCGCGTCTCATGGCCGACCCGGCGCCTCCCTCACCGCCCTGGCAGCGGCATGCCCAGGAACGCCCATGCCGCCATGATCGCCAGCGCCGCCAGCGAGGTGATGCCGATCAGCAGCAGGCGGTTGCGCCGCTCCGTCTCCTGCCGAAGCCGGCGCAGTTCGACGAGCATGCGGTCCTGCCGCGAGGTGTCCGCCAGCGCCTGGTGCACCAACCGCGGCAACTGCGGCAGGATGTGCGTCCACTGCGCCGCCTCGACCTTCAGCCGCTCCTCCAGCCGCTTGAAGCCGAGCTGGTCCTGCATCCAGCGCTCGAGGAACGGCTTGGCGGTCTTCCACAGGTCGAGGTCGGGGTCGAGCTGGCGGCCCAGCCCCTCGATGTTCAGCAGCGTCTTCTGCAGCAGCACCAGCTGCGGCTGGATCTCGACGTTGAAGCGGCGGCTGGCCTCGAACAGCCGCAGCAGCACCTGGCCGAACGAGATCTCCTTCAGCGGCCGGTCGAAGATCGGCTCGCACACGGCGCGGATCGCCGACTCCAGTTCGTCCACGCGCGTGTTGGGCGGCACCCAGCCGCTTTCGACGTGCAGTTCGGCCACCCGCTTGTAGTCGCGGCGGAAGAAGGCGAGGAAGTTTTGCGCCAGGTAGTTCTTGTCGTTGTCCGACAGCGTGCCGACGATGCCGAAGTCCAGCGCGATCCAGCTGCCGAAGTACTCGCCGCGGTCGCAGACGTAGATGTTCCCCGGGTGCATGTCGGCGTGGAAAAAGCCGTCGCGCAGCGCCTGCGTGAAGAAGATCTCCACCGCCGAGGCGGACAGCCGCTGGATGTCGATGCCCGCCTCGCGCAGCCGCTGCACCTGGCTCACCGGGATGCCGTGCATGCGCTCCATCACGATGACGTTCTCGCCGCAGTAGTCCCAGTACATCTCCGGGATCCGCAGCAGCCGCGAGCCCTCGAAGTTACGCCGCAGCTGCGAGGCGTTGGCCGCCTCGCGCATCAGGTCGAGTTCGTCGTGCAGGTACTTGTCGAACTCGGCCACCACCTCGCGCGGCCGCAGCCGCTTGCCGTCGCGCCACAGCTTCTCCACCAGCAGGGCGGCGGTCTCCAGCAGGCCGAGGTCCTTGTCGATCGCCGCGCGCATCCCGGGCCGCAGCACCTTGACCGCCACCTCGCGCCCGGCCAGCTTGCCGTCCTTCAGCACCGCGAAGTGCACCTGCGCGATCGAGGCGCTGGCCACCGGCTCGCGCTCGAAGCGGGCGAAGACGTCGTCGAGCGTGCGGCCCAGCCCGCGCTCGATCTCGCGCACGGCGACGGCGGAATCGAACGGCGGCACGCGGTCCTGCAGCCGCGCCAGCTCGTCGGCCACGTCCGCGGGCAGCAGGTCGCGCCGCGTGGACAGCACCTGGCCAAACTTGACGAAAATGGGCCCCAGGTCTTCCAGCGCCCGCCGCAGCCGCACGCCGCGCGGCTCCTGCAGATGGCGGCCGAAGGTCACCACCCGCACCAGCCGCTGCAGCGCCGGGCTCTTCAGGCTCGAAAGGACGATCTCGTCCAGCCCGAAGCGGAAGACGGTCAGGACGATGCGAACGAGCCGGAAGAGGCGCGTCACGGCGCTCGCTTCTGCCCCGCCAGCAACTCGATGCGCTTGCCCAGCCGCTCGACGTCGTCGCGCAGCCGCGCCACCTCGGCGGCGAAGGCGACCATCTCCTGCCGCGACACCAGCATCGGGTTCTCGGCGACGAGATAGTCCGCCGTTTGCGCCGCCAGCCTGCCGCCGGCCTCGCGCGCGGCGGCCAGCGCTGCTCGTAACAGGCCAACGATGCGCACCGCCGCCGCGTCGCCGACGAAGCGCGACAGCTCTTCCTCCGGCTCCGGCCGCAGCTTCTGCAGCACGTTCGACAGCGCCTGCGCGAACTCCGCATCGCCTTCGAGCCGCACGTTGCGCAGCGCCGCCTTGGGCTCGAGCAGCACGCGCGGCAGCGCCGCCGGATCGACGCTGAGCGTCACCGTCGGCGCGCCGGCATCGGCGGCAAAACTGCCGCCATCGACGATGCCGAGCTGAACCTGGAACGGCGCTGCCTGCAGCCGCGCGCTGCGGCCGGCAAACGGCGCCAGCGCGGCCCGCGCCCATGGCTCGCGTGAAAGCAGGTGATTGAGCGCCGCCGCGGCAGCGCTGGAAGCGATCTGGTCGAGCACGTCGTCAGCCTGCGATGTCTTGCCGTCCGCCGAACTGCGTTGCCACTGGCCGCGGCGCGTAGCCACCTAAGCGCCGTGACGCCGCTGCCTGCTGCTTCACCTCCGCCACCGCGCACCCGACCCAGGCAACGGGCCGCAGCCACGAAACACCGGCGCCAGCGTTGCAGCGAGATTTCGTGCACCCCCGTCGGCGCGATTGGACGCACCAAAAAACCGGGGCGCCCAAGAGCGCCCCGATTGTGGCAGAACGGCCCCGCGCAGGCCGCGGGTTTTCAGCGCTGGCGAGGCGATCGCTGCAAACGCTCCTAGCCTTCGCCTGCCAAGCGACCCCTGCCGCGCCGCACCGCGAGCATCGCCGGCGCAGACAACCGCAGCCGACTTCTCGTTCCGCGACCGCTCAGTTAGCAGCGAGATGCCAGCAAGCAGCCAACCGTTGCTGCCGACTACCGCGCTCAGTTCAGCTGCTGGATACCGGCGAGCAACCAGCCGCTGCTGCCGTCGACCGGCTTGGTGAGGTTCCACACCTCGTCGAACTGCTCCAGTTCGCCGTCGACGCGCATCGTGCCGGTGAAGCGCACGCTGGCCAAGTGCTCTTGCGCGTCGTGCTCGATGCCCAGCAGCTTGGCATCGAGTGTGACCACCTCGCTCGACTCCACCTTGCCGCGGCGGCGCAGCTCGTGTGTGAGCGCGGTGAACATCTCCTGCGTCGTGAACTCGGCCAGCTCGTCGAGGTTGTTGGCGGTCCACGCCTGCTGCAGGCGGTTGAAGTAGGTGCGCGCGTGCTTGAGAAAGCCCTCGGTGTCGAAGTCCGCCGGGATGCCCCACGGCTCATCGACGCTGCGGCGGCCACCGAGCAGTTCGTCCATCGCCGAGCCCGGCCGCGCGCCGACCACCGGCGCCGGCGCGGCCGAGCGCGCCGTCACGGTCTCGTCACGCTCGCGCGGCATCGGGTTGAACGACGGGCCACCCGCGCCCTGCCAGGTGGGCGGCGGCTGCGCGCCGGCGTAGGCCGGCTGCGCGGGCCGCGCGCGGCGCATCAGGAAGCCGATCGCCACCACGGCCAGCAGGCCGAGCAGCATCACCATCAGGAGCATCGCGAACGCCTCGCCGAAGCCGAGCCAAGAGGCGAGCGCCGCCAGGCCCAGCCCCGCGGCCAGGCCCATCAGCGCGCCGCGCCAGGGGCTAGTGGCACGCGTGGCGGCCGCGGCGCCGGCGTTGGCCGCCGCGGGCTGCGCGGCCGAAGGCTGCTGCGGGGCGGCCTGCGGCGCCTGCGGCTTCTGCGGCGGAACGGCCTGCCGCTGCTGCATCGTCTGCGACGGCTTGCCGAAGCTCATGCCGCCACCAAGACGGCGCTGCGCTTCGGCCTCGAAGGAGAGGGTGGCGGCGAAGGTGCCAATCACCAGCCCGACGATCCACTTGTTCATCGCGATCTCCAAAAACTCGTCACCTTCGGTGCCGCAGCCGCGCACGCGGGCGGCGTGGCGCAAAGCGGCAGTGACTAGAACTTCCGCCCGACATGCAGGGCGCACACCCCCGCCGTCAGATTGAACCATTGGACTTGCTCGAGCCCCGCCTGTTCCATCATGCGGGCGAGTTCGTCCTGCGGCGGATGCATGCGGATCGACTCGGCAAGGTAGCGATAACTGTCGCTGTCGCCCGCCACCTTGCTCCCCAACCATGGCAGCACGGAAAACGAATAAGCATCGTAAAGTGGCGCCAGCGGCGCCCACACCCGGGAAAACTCCAACACGAGGACTTTCCCTCCCGGGCGGATCACGCGCCGCATCTCGGCCAGTGCGACCTCCTTGTGCGTCATGTTGCGCAGGCCGAAGGCGACCGACACCACGTCGAAGCTGTCGTCGGCGAAGGGCAGGCGCTCGGCGTCGCACTGCACGAGCGGCAGCATCACGCCCTTGTCGAGCAGCTTGTCGCGGCCGGCGCGCAGCATCGACTCGTTGATGTCGCTGAGCACCACCAGGCCGGCGTCGCCGGCGCGCTCGGCGAACGCGCGCGCGAGGTCGCCGGTGCCGCCAGCGATGTCGAGCACCCGCATCCCCGGCCGCACGTCGGCCTGCCGCACCGTGAACGCCTTCCACCAGCGGTGCAGGCCAGCGGACATCAGGTCGTTCATCAGGTCGTACTTGGTCGCCACCGAATCGAACACGCCGGCGACCTTGCGCGCCTTCTCGAGCTCGTCGACGGTCTCGAAACCGAAATGGGTGGCGCCGGCGGCTGGCTTCTCTTCGCTCATCGGCAGCGCGGGGAAGGGGAAATCAGGGCTTGCCACAGGCGCGGCCGGCGGCAGGCATGGAGGTAGGACTCGCCGCGGGGTCGCGGCTGGCGCCGGCGGCCTCCAGCTGCTCCAGGTACTCGGCCCACAGCCGCTCTTGGTCGACGCCGAGTTCGTACAGGTAGCGCCAGGAGTAGATGCCGGAATCGTGGCCGTCGGAAAACGTCGGCCGCACGGCGTAGTGGCCGACCGGCTCCAGCTCGAGAATCGTGACGTCGCGCTTGCCGACCTGCAGCGTCTCCTGCCCCGGCCCGTGGCCGCGCACCTCCGCTGACGGCGAATACACGCGCAGGAACTCGAACGGCAGCTTGAATACGCGGCCGTCGTCGAACGCGACTTCAAGCACGCGCGAGGCGGCGTGCAACGTGATCTCGGTGGGTGAAGGGTCTTGAGACATCGTCATGGCCGCAAGCATAGCGGGCGGGCCGCGGGGCAAGACCCGGCCCGCACTGCGGCTGAGTCAAGGCTGATCGGTCAGCGTTGCCAGCAGGTGGCGAGGTTGCCGGCGGTGGAACTGCGCGCGCCAGTTTGCGTAAGCGAAAGTACGCCGCAGGCCGGATCGTTGAAGGTGACGTCTGCCCCCGCCGGGCAGTTTCCCGCGGTTGCGCATGGCGTGGCCGTCAGCGTGAAGGCCTGGCCGCTGTTGGTCAGGGACCACGTCACGGAGTAGCTCATGCGCCCTTCCGAGGGTGCGCGCAGCAAAGGCGCGGGCGGCACGATGTCCGACCCCGTCCTGCCGATGCAATCCGGGGTCGTCGCCTTGTCATAGCACCCGTGCGCGGTGTAGTTGCGCTCGAGCCATTGCGCCCCCTCCATGAGGACCTGCCTCGCCGCGGCACGCTTGCTGCGTATGACGTACTCCTGATAGCTTGGAACAGCGATCATCGCGATGATCGCCGCCACAGCGACGACGATCATCACTTCGACCAGCGTGAACCCTCGCTGCGCCACGACCTTCACGGAGCCCTCGCCTGCCGCCTTACTTGACGATCTCGCGCCACGACGTCCTGCCCCGCACCGAGCCGAGTTCGTTCGATCTGACGCGTTCGACCTGCACATCACCCGTGGAGCCGCCCGCATAAAGGTAGCCGCGGTCCCCCGTGCCGATGTAAACAAGATTGCGGATGATGCCGACCCGGGAACCGATGAAATCAACCGCCCCCACCGACTGATACGTCGTCCCGATGAAGCTGGCGAGGAAGAACTTCTTGTTGGCCGGCAGCGCGCCGCCGGTATAGGGGTCGACGGCAAGGATCGACGACGTGCCGCCGCCGGCGCACTTGTCTTCATCCGGGATCAAGGTCGCAAAGATCACCCGGCCGAACTGGATGAGCGGCAGCCCCACGAAACGCTCTCCACGGGGCGCCGTCCCGGCGGGCGGAGTCAGATCGATGAACCAGCCGTCTCGGCTCGAATTGCCCGTGGCCACGTAGGCGACGGGATTCGACGACACCGTCCCCTTCGTCGGGTCGTTCGCGTTGTAACTGCGCGTTTGCGCCACCAGCATGCTGCGGCTGCCGGCACTGTTGCCGGTCGCGTCGTTGATCGGCGAAGTGCCGCCACGGTCCACGATGCCGTAGAGGGTCTGCGTCGTGACGTCGGTGCGGTCGTCCACCGCAAAGTGACGGCCGGTGCCGAACCAGAGCATCGCCGGGCGGCTGTTGCTGTTCGGCGCGTTGACCCCGTCGGGCGCCTTGCCGATCTCGATCGTGCCCGTGATCGGCTGCGGCACACCAGCGCTGCCAACCGCCGTGCGGGCGTGGAACAGGGGCGCCGGGCTGGAAGTGCTGCCGAACGCAACGCCCCACTGCGCGGGGTTGCTGCTTCTGAGGTCGAACTTCCACACATTGCCTTGCAGGTCGCCGGCGTATGCCCAATCGGCAATGCGAAACCCCTGTTGGCCCGCGACCTGGTTGTCGTGCAGCGAGGGCCGGCCGAGCCCATTGGGCGTCATACAGGGGGCTGTCGAGCTGGTCGAAATCTTTCGCGTAA
Organism: uncultured Burkholderiaceae bacterium; assembly: GCA_937936215.1. Classification (GTDB taxonomy): domain Bacteria; phylum Pseudomonadota; class Gammaproteobacteria; order Burkholderiales; family Burkholderiaceae_F; genus JADJWR01. The sequence continues at coordinate 10,255 of CALGWX010000308.1, forward strand.
AGCCGTCCGGCAACCGCACCAGATAAAGCACCGCGCACTCGTTGGCGCTGCGATAGCCATTGCCGAAGATCGCCCAGAAATTGCCGTCATTCAGACGGCCGATCACCGCCTGGCCGATGGTGTAACCGAGATCGTTATCGGACTGGCCGTCGATGTCCCAGAGCACCTTGGTCTTGTCGACGGCGGAAGGATCGCTGATGTCGATCGCGAAGACGCCTTTAGCCCCCGCGCCCGTGGTACTGACGACCACGGTCCGCCAGGCCCCGTTCCAGTAGGCATCACCGACCCAGGGCGAGCCATCGACGAAATACCGGTGGCTGTAGGCGGGGTCGGCCAGCCGAACAAGTTCCGACCGGCGATCGGTGGCGGAAATCTGATCCAGCAGCACCGAGCGCGGCACGTACGCAAAAAGCTCTTGGCCCGTATCCGCGTCGAAGCCGTGGAACATGCCATCGTTCGCGCCGACCATCACCAGCTTCTTGCGCGTGCTCGCATTCTTCGCCTGCAAGTACGCGGGGTAGGTCAAGCCCTCTCCAACCAACGTGCCGCTGACAGTGCTCACCAGCGCGTCGTAGCCGAAGTCCTCCGTTCCGGAGAACGCAATCTCCGAGCCAACGATGTCGCCCAAGCGAACGCCACGGTTGCGAAAGGCGCCATTGTTGGACAGTTCATTGCTCTGGTCGCCCCGCAGGTAGTCGAGCGTCGGGTCGTCGGCAATCCTGTCCCATAGCCCTGCCGCCTGGAGCGCGGTTCGGGTGAAGTCGATGCCGCTGGCCACTGCCGCACTGGAAGTGAAGACGTTTCGGGTACCCGCGCTCGGGATCTTGCCCGGGTCCGTCGCCTGCCATGCATTGGTTCCCAGCGTGCCGTCGGTGTTCACATTGATTGCCCGCAGCCGGCCGGTCCAGTCGCGCGCATCGAAGCTCGCCTGGTACAGGCGCGACTGGGTCGTCAGCCGCGTTGAGTTCGCGGCGAGCGAGGCGCCAACATTCGCCTGCTCCAGGGCCCGCGACAGTGCTGCGGCCATCGCATCGACGATCTCGTCTGGCGTCTCCGCGCTGAAGAACTCGCCGCGGCTGTTCAGGGCGGCGTGCCAGAGGTCGTACATGCGCCCGCTGGAGCCCACCGCCGTCGCTGGCCAGGCCGCCGCTCCAGTGATCAGGTTGGCGTAACCCGGGCCGCTGAATGAACCACCGGTCCACGGGATGTTCTGGTTGGTCAGCGACGCGCTGATGCCGACGCCCACGGTGAAGTTGACCATGTGCTGCCAGCGCGCCGGGTCGTTCTTCGGATTCCAGTACTGCGCCGAGGCACTGCCGCCGCTGCGGTCGCGAACGAACGGCTGCAGGACATTGGCAAGATCGGAGCGGAGGTCGGTCGCCCAGTAATGAAAGGCGATGTCCGCCAGGCTGTTGCTGTTGCTGTCCGCAAACGGGCGCTGGCTTCCGGTGTAACTCACGTTGTCCGGCAGCGTCCGCGACGTGCCGTCCACGTTGCCGCAGGATCCGCCAGAGCAATAGCTCGCGGTGTCGCTATCGTCGTAGCTGCCGCCGGCAACCAGCAGGTTGAAGTTCGGCCGGCAGGCGTACGCCGGATTGGCCGTCGATGCCGTCGACTGAGGGAGCAGCAGGTACGGATTGTTGCTCGTCGCCGTGCTCGAGTAGTACTGCCCCACACGCTGGAGAGCGTCCCGCATCGGTGCCGCGGGCGTCGTGGAAGCCGAAGCCGGCCGCACCGCGCGCAGCCAGCCGCGCAGCTCGTCGCGGCGTGCTGAGGAGTACTCCTGAATCAGGTTCGAAACATTAGGCGGATTGTTGCTCGACGACGCGGTATTGGTTGGACACGTCGAATTCGACGCGAAACTGTTGCAGGAATTCAGCGCCTGCCAGCCGACACGGGCGCCGATCAGCCTCGGATCCGACATCACCCGCCAAGCGCTGCTGACCATGGCCAGGTGGCGCGTGCGGTAATACGAGTACCAGATGGCGAAATTCTGTTCTTCCGCAGCAAGGACGGGCTGCAGGCGATAGCAGTCATCGTTCAGCTTCTTGGCTTCCAGCGAAAGGGCAGTAGGGCAGCTCGGCAATGCTGGGTCAAAGACGTAGTAATAGGCCCTCACGCCACTAGTGGCGGAATTGGTGCCCACTCTGCCCGAGCCCACACCGAGGTCGGCCGCCGCATGATCGGCGAAATTCTGCGTGAAATTGAACGAATTCCCCGACCCGCTGAAAGTAAGCGACAGCGTCGGCCGGTAGCCGTTGCTGAGGTTGACCTTCCAGCTGTTGCCATCCTCGTAGTAGCCATTCACTAGCGCGGCCGTGAACGAGGTCGGCGTGTTCAGCGCCCCGTCCGGCACCACGTACCTGATGTTCGGGTTGTAGTACAGCGGGTTGAACGTGCTCGATTTGAAGCGCCGCGAGGCTGCGAGGGCGTGCGAGCCGTTCGTTGCCACGCCATTGACGGTGGCCGCCAAGCCGGAAAAGTTGTCGCCGAGCGGAAAGGCATTGGCCATGCCCGGCGAGTCATCGAGCGTCAGGATGATGTTGGGCTCGAGCGCCGATGGCACCACCAGCGGGACGTTCGAGATCATGTACGGCTGCGCACTGGCAAGAGCCGCAACCAAAGACAGGATCACGGCCGCGGCGGGCGCGTAGCGTCGCACTGCTGGCGGGCGTCGCCGTTGATGAACTTCGGTGTGACTTGGCATCGTCTGCCCCTGCGGGGTCGGCCCTCGATCAATCGCGGATGAAGCTCGTCTGCAGCAGCACCACCGTATTGCGGTTGGTGCCCACACCGCGGCCGGTGATCTGATAGGCGTACGCCGCCGGCTGCGGCAGTTCGGCACGGATGCTCGGATTCATGGAGGTCACCCGCGTCAGGCGCTGCGCGATGCAGCGCGGCTGTTCGGCCACGTCGGGTACGCCGCTGAGTTGCCGCGTGGGCTCCGTATTCCAGTTGATCGTCTCCCACTTCTCCGATCCGGGCGCGCCATTGGCCGCGGGCGCCGGTTCCGAATACATGCCGGGATCGGTAGCGCCGTTGGCCGAGAAAACCGGCGGAATCGGGTTGCTGAGATAGCTCTCGCACTCGCGCAGCGCCGCCTCGGCCGCTTCGAAGGCGCGCAGGCGATCACGCGCGTTGCCCGCCATCCGCTCCTCCTGCGTCGCCACCGAGAACGCGGTGACGCCGATCAAGGTCAGGAGCGCCAGAAAGATCAGCCCGACGATGAGCACCGCGCCAACCTGGCGTCGCCCAGACCCCCTCACGCTTCGGGACTCGCGCTTCATGGCAGCCGATTGCGCAGGGCCACCGTGGTGGAGAAGGTCTGCCGCAGACGCCGATCGCCGCCGCCCCGGGCGGCGTCGGGGTCGACCACGGTGTCGTTGTTCGTGTCGCGCAGATAGATCTCCTGTCTCGCCGGCACGGCCCCGGTTTCCGAACTCACCGCCGACAGGCTCACCCGCACGCTCAGCACGCGGTCCCAGTCGCTTGCGTTCAGCTGGTCGGCCCGGCGGTAGATGTCGACTGCGTTGTCGCCGTTGGTGTCCAGCCCGAAGAGGAAGTCGATGTCCTCGATGTTTTCCGCCACCTCTTCGGCGGGCCGCGAGGGGCTGGTCTGGAACCGGTACAGCGACGGTCGACCGGCGCGGTTGTTGCCGATGAAGTAGCCGATCCGGGCGTAGCGCGCGACGAAAGCCCGACCTTCCCTGCCGAACGAAGGAATCCGGTGCGGGTCGTTGCCCGTGGCCGAGTGCACGATCGTGATGCAGCCGAAGTTGCCCGCGCCCGCGTTGCAGTTGCCGCCCGAGACATTCGTGGCCCTGAACAGCGCGGCGCGCTGGCAGTCGGTGACCAGCAGGTCTTCACCGTCCTGAAACTGCGAGCCGCCAATCGTGACCTTGACGTTGGCGTTGGTCGCGTCCTGCTCGATGATGTAGACGGGGGGATCGCTCTCCACGAGCTTCGAGATCACCACGACGTCGCCGCGGACGTGGTCGATCGTCGTCGGGTTGGTCGGCGACGATCCGGTGCGCACGAAGCCTGCCCCTTCTTCGTAGCCCCAGATGCCGGCGCCGAAGGGCATCGCCCCCGGGCCTGACCGGGTGTACACCTCGAGTGTGGTGGCGCGAGACAGGCAGCCCATGTAACCCGCGCCGCGCAGGTCGCGCGCGATCCACTCCAGCGCGAAGCGGCCGTTCTCCTGCACCCGCGCCAGTGCCTCGTTGGTGCGGTAGGCTCCGCGCGAGCCGACGTAGACGTAGGTCAGCGCGCTGAGCACCGACACGCTGATGGCGATGCTGACCATCAGTTCGATGATCGAAAGCCCGCGCTCGCGAAGACGCGTCATGCCATGGCCTCAGTTGGCAAGCTGGGCCGTGAGCTGGAACTGGGCCAGCAGCGGCGTGGCTGCACCCCGCGAGTCATCCCACTGCACGGTGACCGTCACCTGCGAGCCCGCCACCAGCACCGAGCCCGTTCCGGCGGGCATCACCCGCAGGCGCGTCCGCCAATCGGCGAGGTCGCAATCGGCGATGGTGGCGCCCGTCGCACACGGCGGGGCCGACGCCGTCAGCGCCAGGTTGTAGTCGTTGGCGTTGGCGAGATTGACGCGGATGCGGTCGACCATGTCATAGGCGAACTGCGCCGCCTGGCTGCGATAAACGGAGCTCTGCCCGACGCGCATGCCGCTTGCCTGCAGCCCTGCCAAGCCCAGCAGCCCAAGCGAAAGCACTACCACCGCCACGAGAACCTCGACCAGGCTGACGCCGCCCTGCTGGCCCGGTGCCCTTGCGCCCGCACGCTGCGGCGCAGTGCGGCCGAGCGGCAGCCTCTGCATGGGTCGCGCCAGGGCCATCGTCATGGCGTACACGTGGTGATGTCGCTGCCAAAGTCTTCTGGAATGCCGTTGTTATTGGCATCGACACCCATCCGCGCCCGGCCGGGGGAATTGATGATGACGACGCGCGAACGCGAGCGCGTGCCGTCGCGAAGGACATTGCCGTAGCAGAAGACGAAAGTGGCGCACTCCCCCAAGCAGCCGGGCGATGCAGAGCCTATGGCGTCGTATAGATGCCGATCCACCCGGCCGTCGGCAGTAAAAGGCACCGAGCCCTCGACTGGCATCGAGGAGCGAAGCGTGAGCGGCGGGGACAACCGTGGACCGACGCGGAGCAGTTCTTCCCCGCTACCACGCACGCCATCCTTGTTGGGGTCGACGAAGATCTCCCAACCTTCACCCCAATTTTGAGACGTCGTCGATAGCCGCCGAACGGACACCGGAACGCCGCGGCGCATTGCCTCACTGCGCGCGAAGGCGAATGCAGTCATCAACTCGTTCGCGGCGGTGTCCAGGCGGTTCCGGATGAAGAACTCCGAGATGTTGGGGGCGGCCAATGCCAACAGCACGGCCAGGATTGCCACCACGATCATCATTTCGATCAGCGTGATGCCGGAGGCGAGCGCCAACCTCCACCTCGCGGTCCTGGCGCGGGATACGAGGCGGGAATTCCCGGAAGGAGACATGGATCGCAGGTTGGCCATTTCCTTGCAAACGATTGTCCGCGCCAACCTCCAGAAGGACTAATCGCTCTGGATGGTCGGCGAAGCCGCTCCGATCAGTGGAGTGGCATCCGCCACCACTTCCACGTTGCTTAGCCCATTTGCGCTAGGCGTCCGCGCGTGAATTTTCCGAACCCGATTTGCGGCAAATTCACTGCCGTTCTCGCTCTTCGGCCGGCAGGATTCCGCAACCAAGCCGCCAGCCGAGAGCCACCATGACCCGCCTGCAAGCGCTTTCCTCCGCCGCCCGCCAACGCGGCGCCAGCCTGATCGAAGCCGCGTTGGCCACTGCCATCGCCGGAGTCCTGACGAGCGCGGCGCTGCCACAGATGTCTGACGCACTGACGCAGAACCGGCTGCGTGCCGGCAGCAGCGATCTCCTGGCAACGTTCAACCTGGCGCGCGCCGAGGCGATTGCGCGGGGAACGTCGGTGGCCGTGGCTCCGGCCGATGCGCGCGACTGGTCGGGAGGCTGGAAGGTCTTCGTCGACAGCAACGACAACGGCGTGCAGGACGCCGGCGAGCCGACGCTGGTCGAGCGGCCCGCCATCACGGGCGGGCTGTCGATCCGGCCTTACTTCGGGGCAACCTATTCCGGCCGGGTTCTTTCCTACACGCCGGCCGGCCGGCTGCACCGGCCGGGCGGGCAGGGACTCGTCATCGGCCGACTCGTGCTGACGCTCGATGGCGCCGCGCGCTCGTTGTGTTTTGCTTCGCTTGGCGTGCGGCCAGTGGGCAGTGCGACCTGCGAGTGACGCGGCCGAGCGATCTAAGGTCGATCCACGGGTACCGCAGCAAGAGGCTGCTGCTGCTGCGAGTCAGAAACTGGCGCGCCCGGCGCGACTCGAACGCACGACCCCTGCCTTCGGAGGGCAGTACTCTATCCAACTGAGCTACGGGCGCGAAAGCGCGAGTGTAGCCGGTCCGAGCGGGGCCCCGGAGCGCGAACGCGCGCTCCCTATAATCCTGCGCTCTTCCCTCTTCTCCAACGCGCCGGCGACGGCGCGCCGCCGGGGCCCGCCGATGTCCGACCAGCACACCTCCCTCATCAAGACCCCCAAGCAGCTGATCACCGTGGTCGTGCTCTCCTTCGTGGTGCCGGTGCTGATCATCGTGCTGCTGGTGAAGTTCGTCGCCGGGGAGAAGTCGGGCGGCGCCGGGGCGGAGGCGATGACGCCGGAGGCGATCAGCGACCGCCTGCGCCCGGTGGGCACCGTGGTGTTGGCGCAAGCCACGGGGCCGCGCGTGCTTCAGTCCGGCGAGGCGGTCTACAAGGCCGCCTGCGGCGCCTGCCACACGGCCGGCGTCGCCGGCGCGCCCAAGACGGGTGATCTCGCCGCCTGGGCGCCGCGGCTGAAGCTGGGCTACGACACGCTGGTCAAGCACGCGGTCGAGGGCTTCAAGGGCATGCCCGCCAAGGGCGGGGCCGCGAACCTCGACAACATCGAGGTCGCGCGCGCCGTGGTCTACATGGCCAACGCCTCCGGGGCCAGCTTCAAGGAGCCGGACCCGGTGAAGATCGGCGAGCACACCGGCCAGCAGGTGGTGGCCGAAGCCTGCGGCACCTGCCACGACACCGGCGCCGGCGGCGCCCCCAAGGTGGGCGACTGGGCGGCCTGGAAGCCGCGCATCGAGAAGGGCCTGAATGCGCTGTATGAATCCGCGATCACCGGCCACGGCGGCATGCCGGCGCGCGGCGGCATGGCCAAGCTGACCGACGCGGAGATCCGCCGCGCCATCGAATACATGTTCAACGCCGGCAAGCAGGCCGGCAGCGCGGCGGGCGCGGCGCCGACCGCCGCGGCGCCGGCGGCCGTGCCGGTGGCCGCGGCAGCGGTGCCAGCCGCCGTTGCCGATGCTGCCGCGGGCAAGAAGCTCTACGAGACCGCCTGCCTGGCCTGCCACGCGGCGGGCGTCGCCGGTGCGCCCAAACTCGGCGACAGGGCCGCGTGGGCGGCACGCACTGCGGCGGGGGTCGACGCGCTGACCGCGAGCGTCATCAAGGGCAAGGGCGCCATGCCGCCTCGGGGCGCGGCGGGAGCGGCTTCGGATGCCGAGCTCCGTGCGGCCGTGGAGTACATGCTGGCCCAGGTGAGATAGCCGCCAGCCCGATTCGGCTCGGCCAGGTCTCTCACTCGCGGCTTGTCGCCAGCCCGCCGCGTGTCGCGCTCACCGCCGTCGTGGCCACGCGCGCCCTAGTCCTTCCTTTTTCAGGACTCGCGCCCGTCGGCGCTCGCGAGAGCTGCTGCCGCTGGCTGCCTCGCGTCAGCGCGCTGGGGATGAGCCCTCGGCGCATCGTGTTCTTCGGCTTGGGGCGAGGAGCGGCAACGCAGGAGGGCTGCGGCGCGGATGTGAAGGGCCTTCTTGCGGGCGGCCTTGGGCGGCCTCACCGTCTTGTGGCGGCGATGCGCCCGCCTGTTAATCGTCATCGCCGTCGGCTTTTTTTACAGTCGGCCGGCTGCCGACTCCCAACCCACGGCGCAAGGCTCTGATTCAAAAGCTTTCCTTCTTGTTGGCACGCGGCTTGCATGGCTCAAAGTCGACCTGGTTTCGGTCGATTTTTGAAAGGGGGTTCCCATGCGTGTACTGAAGACAGCCCTGTTGGCGTTTCTCACCGTCCCCGCGGCCACGGCCATGGCCGCGCCGGTGGTTTACAACCTGGCGCTGCCAAACATCTCGGTGTTCGACAACGTCATCATCGGCACCGGATCGACGGTGCAGACTGCCCCGGTGGTGCAGAATCAAGCCGTGTACGCCTACACGGACATCAACGGCAACCCGGCGACCGTCACCGTGCGTCGCACCAGCAACCTGTCGGGCACCGCCACTCCCGACCAGGGTCCCTACACGAGTGGCAGTCTGTCCACGTCGGGCTGGATGTGGTTCATCAACCCGGGTGGCTCGGCCGGTGGCGGCGTCGGCAGCCTTCCCAACATCCCCGGGTACACCAGTGGCCTGACGTTCGACTTCTCCTCGCCCGTCAACGCATTCGGCTTCGAGGTCGGCGACTGGGCGACGTGCTGTTTCAATAACACTCGCCCTGGAAGCGTTGTGTCGGCCTACGGCGTGCCGGCGCAGGGTTCGGGCCTGTGGATCGCGTTCGACGGCGGCGCGGCGACGCTGCCGGCGAACGCGCTTGCTGCCACTGACAATCCAGGGAGGTTGTTGTCGTCGCCATCGTTTACGAACTTCATCGGCGCGATCGACTCGTCGGGCTCCTTCAGCCGCGTGACGTTCTGGGGCGACGGCTTCGGTGAGTTCCTGGTCGCGGGCGGAACGCTGCGCTTCGCCTCGGTGCCGCTGGGTTCCGTCGGCGGCGTTCCGGAGCCGGCCTCCCTGGCGCTGGTCGGCCTGAGCCTGGCGGGTCTGGCCGCGGTTCGGCGTCGGCGCCAGTAGTCGCCATCGTGCTCGTCGAAAGGGCGGCCTTGGCCGCCCTTTTTCGTTGCTGGGAGCGCCCGGCGCTGCGGGTCCCGCGGCAGGAATGCAGGCCCCGCTGGATCGGTGAGCCGTTTACGCGCGGCACCGTTACCCTGCCGCCGAAGGCACGCGGCCCCGCATGGCCCGACCTGCTGGCGGTTACCGCAAACGGCTGCACAGCGGCGGCTTGGCGTTGAGGCACCGGCATCGCGGCCGGCCCGCGCCCACCTGGCGCTGAGCCGCGGCGCGTGCTTGCCCTGCCGCATCAACGGTGTGGCGAGAGAAAACGCGCACCCCGGCGCTCAGGGATTCAGCTGCCGGTACACCGCCGCCGCCACCGCCGACAACTCGGCGCGCTCAAGCTCTCCCGCCAGCGCATACCCCAGCGGCCCGTCGATCCAGTAGAACACGTTGGTCGCTCCCTGCTGGGCGAAGCGGAAGGCGGTGTCGCGCGCGGTGGGCTCGCGGCGCACCAACAGCGACAGCCGCTTGCCCTGCGCGTTCTCGTACATGAACAGCGCCACCGGCGCGGCGCCGGCTTCGCCCGCCGGCGGCAGCAGGCGGCCGCCGAGCAGGCTGTAGCCGAGCGCGGTGAGCGACGGCGCGCGCACCGGGGCGTTCAGCCGCTTCGACAGCCACGCCACCAGGTGCTGCTCGTCGCTCGCGGCCACCTCCACCGGGTGGCGGACCTCCGGCACATAGGCGGCGTGGGCGATCGCGGCGTGGCGGGCGATGGGCACCGCGACAGTCGCAGTGCGCCCGCCCGGCCACGCGGCGTGCAGCAGCGCGCCGAGCGCGGCGCCGCCGACGAAGGTCGCCGCCAGTGCCACGGGCCAGCGCCAGCGGCCGCGCGCCGGCGGGCCGAAGCGCAGCCGGTGCGGCTCGGCGAGGACATCGTCGAAGGCGCGCCGCAGCGCCTCGTTCTGGGCGCGATAGGCGGCCACGCGCGCGGCATCGTCGGGATGCGCGGCCAGGTGCGCCTCGACCGCGGCGCGTTCGGTGTCGTCCAGCGCGCCGTCGACGTAGGCGTGCAGTTGCTGCTCGTTCACGGGCACCACCATCACTTCACGCGCCGCAGGCCGTGGGGGTTGGCCGCGTCGCCATCCAGCAGCTGGCGCAGGCGCTCGCGCCCGCGCGACAGCCGCGACATCACGGTGCCGATCGGCACGCCGATCACCTCGGCCGCCTCGGCATAGGAAAACTGCTCCAGCCCCACCAGCAGCACGACCTGCCGCTGCTCCTCGGGCAGGCGCAGCAGGGCATCGCGGATCTGGCGCACAGCGAGCGCGGACTCGGCACTGGCCGCCTCGTCGCCGCGCTCGACGTGCGGCGCATCGCCATCGAGCGATGCCGCCGGCCGCGCGCGCCGCACGCCGTTGACGAAAACGCTGTGCATCACCGCGAACAGCCATGCCCGCAGGTCGGTGCCCGGCTGCCACTGGTGGCGCTTGGCCCACGCGCGTTCGAGCGTGTCCTGCGTCAGGTCGTCGGCGGCGTCGCGGCTGCCGGTCAGCGCACGGGCGAAACGCCGCAGGCGCGGGATCAGGGCCTCGATGTCCGTCGCCGAGAACGGGGCCATGGGCGTCACCGGCGCTGAAGCAGTCGTTGCGGCGGCGAGCTACGGCCGCGCCAGCCGCCAGGTGTTGTTGCCGCCATCGCCGGTGCGGTCGCCGGGCTTCTGGTGCTTGCCCCAGCGATGCACCGGCTTTCCCTTGTCGGCCCACTGCCTGGCGCCATCGTCGGAGACGATGATCGTCCCGGCGCCAGAGGCGGTGGCGCCGGCCGCGGCCGGGAGCGGCGGCCAGTTGGCGTCGCAGGGGCCGTTGCACACGCTCTTGCCGGAGCCGGCGACGTCATGGTCCAAGGTGTACGGGCTCATGCCGTCGGCGGTGACGAAGACGCCGTCGACGGCGTTGACCGTCGCGCCGGCGGCCAGCGCGGTCGCGGCGAATAAGAGGGCGGCGAGGAAGGCCTGAGCGCTGCCATGCATGGGTCTTTCCGGTCGGATTGGCGATGCCAAGTAGAACACCGCGCCCGCGGGGGGCATTCCAGCGGTAGTCAGATCTCCAGCGGGTCGACCTCGATCTGCCACCGCACCCGCGGGCCGCGCGGCGGTTCGGCCTCGCGCAGCCGCGCCAGCCACGCGCGCAGGAAGCCCTGCAAGGCACTGCGGCGCGGCGCCTCGGCGAGCATCTGGGCGCGGAAGACGCCGGCCAGTCGCTCTAGCGGCATCGGCACCGGGTCGTACAGCGTGGCCTCCACGTCAAGCGCGCGGCCGAGGGCACGCGCGTGCGCGAGAAAATCCAGCGCGGCCTGAAGCGTCCTGGCCTGCGCGGTGAGCAGCGCCTGCGGCCGGTAGGGCGGCATGCCGGCGGCCTGGCGCTCGGCCAACTGGCTGCGCGCGAAGCCCTCGTAGTCGAAGCGGCGCAGGGCCGCGAACAGCGGGTGCTCCGGGAAACGCGTCTGCACCAGCAAGCGGCTCGGCAGGCCGCTGCGGCCGGCGCGGCCCGCCACTTGCACGATGGTGGAGAACAGCCGCTCCGGGGCGCGAAAGTCGTGCGAGACGAGCTGCGCGTCGGCGTTGACGATGCCCACCAGCGTCACGCGCTGGAAGTCGTGCCCCTTGGCGATCATCTGCGTGCCCACCAGCACGTCGGTCGCGCCCTCGTGCACGGCGGCGAGCGCCGCGTCGGCGGCGCCGCGGCGGCGGGTGCTGTCGCGGTCGATGCGCAGGATGCGCGCGCCCGGCAGCGCGCCGGCCAGCGCCTCCTCGATCCGCTGCGTGCCCTGGCCCACGGCCTGCAGGTTCTGGTTGCCGCAGGTGGGGCAGGCGCGCGGCACCCGGCTGTGCCAGCCGCAATGGTGGCAGTGCAGGGCGCCATCGCTCTTGTGATAGGCGGCATACACGGCGCAGCGCGGGCAGGCCGAAAGCCAGCCGCACGCCTCGCAGGCGACCACCGGCGCGTAGCCGCGGCGGTTGATGAACACCAGCGCCTGCTCGCCGCGCGCCACGGTCTCTGCGATGGCCGTCCGTAGCGGCTCGGTCAGCCCGCTGGTGGGCTTGTGCTGGCCCAGGTCGATCATCTCCACCTGCGGCTGCGCCGCCTCGGTGGCGCGGCGCGGCAGCCGCAGCAGGCGGTAGCGGCCACGCATCGCCTGCGCCCAGCTTTCGAGCGCCGGGGTGGCCGAGCCGAGCACGACCGGGATGCCGAGCATCTGCGCGCGCTTGACTGCCAGGTCGCGGGCGGAATAGCGGACGCCGTCGCCCGCCTTGTACGAGGGGTCGTGCTCCTCGTCGACGACGATCAGCCGCAGCCGCGGCAGCGACGCGAAGACCGCCAGCCGCGTGCCGAGCACGATGCGGGCGCGGCCCTCGTGCGCCGCCAGCCAGGCGGCGGAGCGCTCGGCATCTGCCAGCCCGCTGTGCAGGCAGGCAATCGGCTCGCCCGGGAAGCGCGCCCGCAGGCGCGACTGCAGCTGGGGCGTGAGGCCAATCTCCGGCACCAGCAGCAGCGCCTGCGCGCGCGGGTCAGCCGCGAGCAGGTGCTCGATCGCGGCGAGGTAGACCTCGGTCTTGCCGCTGCCGGTCACCCCGTGCAGCAGGAACGGCGCGAAGCCGGCGGTGGCCATCACCGCCTCGGCCGCGGCGCGCTGCTCGTCGTTCAGCGGCGGCAGGACTGGGGCAGGCGCTTGGGCTGCCGCCTCAGGCGCCGCGGTGCGCAGCCGTGCGACGGCCGCCGCCCAGCGCGGGCCGGGCAACGCGCGCAGGAACGGCGGCAGCGCGGCCACCGCCACCTGGCCCCAGGGATGCTGGTAGTAGTCGGCGGCGAAGCGGGTGAACTCCAGCCAGTCGTTGCCCAGCGGTGCGACCTCATCGAGCCAGCGGCGGACAGGCCGGAGCCGCTCCTCGCCGACACCGGCCATCGCGCTGCGGGCCACGCACAGCCCCATCGACTGCCGGCGGCCGACGCCGACGACGCAGCACCGGCCGGGTTCGGCGAGGGCGTCGCTGTCGCCAATCCGATACGTCAGTGGCTGCGGCAGCGGCAAATCGATGACGACCTCGGCGTAAGGATGGGCTGAGACGGCCATCGAGATTCGAGTGGAATGCGAAGTTTTGGCTGCAACTCGCTGTTTTATCTTGGCTTCGTGACTAGGGCCGAAATGCTGTGGACAATTCTGTGGAGAAGGTGGCGATGTAGCTTCCGGCAGTGAAGCCGCCGCGCTTTATCCACAGCGGATGGGCAGGTCCGTATTGGCGAGCCTTTTTTGAAATCAACGACTTGGCGACCGGAAAGCCGGCGCTTACCCCTGCCGCAGGCGCCGAACGGCGAAATCGCTGGCGGATCGCGGCTTTGTGAATAAGTCAAGGGGTAGACGCACCTTCGCGCCCCGCCGCCCGCAGCGCCGCAGGTTCAGGCCCGCAGGCGCCGGCTGATGTCGTGCACCGCCTCGACGAGAGTCATCACGGCCTCCGGGGGCGTGTGCTGCGAGATGCCGTGGCCCAGATTGAAGACGTGGCCGCTACCGGAGCTTGGCCTTCCGAAAGAAGTGAGTGCGTGCTCCACCTCGCGCCGAATGCCGGCGTCGTCGGCAAAGAGCACCATGGGATCGAGGTTGCCCTGCAGGGCGCAACGGTCGCCGATGCGGGCGCGGGCGGCACCGAGGTTGACGGTCCAGTCCAGGCCGATGGCGTCGCAGCCGCTGTCGGCGATCTGTTCCAACCACAGCCCACCGCCCTTGGTGAAGACGATGGTGGGTATGCGCTCACCTTCGTGCTGGCGCTTGACTCGGCTCAGCACGTCGCGAATGTACGCGAGCGAAAACGCCTGGTAGGCGCCATCGGCCAGCGCCCCGCCCCAAGTGTCGAAGATCATCACCGCCTGGGCGCCGGCTTCGATCTGCGCGTTCAGGTAATCGGCCACCGCCGCACTGTTGACCGCCAGGATGCGGTGCAACAGATCGGGCCGACGGTAGAGCATGGTCTTGATCAGCCGGAAGTCGTCGGAGCCGCCGCCTTCGACCATGTAGCAGGCCAACGTGAAAGGGCTGCCGGAGAAGCCGATCAGGGGCACGCGGTTGGCGAGCGCCCGCCGAATCTCGCGCACGGCGTCCATCACGTAGCCCAGGGCGCTGGCCATGTCGGGCACGGACAGGCGAGCGACATCCGCCTCGGTTCGCAGCGGCCGCTCGAAGCGCGGCCCCTCGCCCTCGGCAAAGAACAGGCCGAGGCCCATGGCGTCCGGCACGGTGAGGATGTCGGAGAACAGGATCGCGGCGTCGAGCGGGTACCGCTCCAGCGGTTGTAGGGTCACTTCGGTCGCCAGTGCCGGCGACTTGGCCAGCGCGAGGAAACTGCCGGCGCGGGCGCGCGTGGCGCGATACTCCGGCAGGTAGCGGCCCGCCTGGCGCATCAGCCACACCGGGGTGTATTCAGTCGGTTGGCGCAAAAGGGCGCGCAGCAGGGTGTCGTTCTTGGGTCGCACGGACGGAGCGGAGCGGCGTTGGCGCAGGCGAAAAAGCCGGAGGATTCTCGCACGGGCCCCTCGCCTGAAGGCTCGTGGTTGCGCGAGCAGGACACGAGCGTGCTCCTGTTCGTGCATCTGCAGCCCGGCGCACGCCACAGCGCCGTGCGTGGTGTCCACGGCACCCGCCTGAAGATCGCGGTCGCGGCGCCACCGCTCGAGGGGCGGGCCAACGAGGCACTGGTCGCCTGGATCGCCGACAGGCTGCGGGTGCCGCGGCAACGGGTGAGGATCGCGGCGGGCGAGCGCAGCCGCGACAAGACGGTGCAGATCGAGGGGATTTCTGCCGCCGAAGCGGTTCGCCAGCTGGCGGCGTAGACAAAAAAAGGGCGGAGAAGACTCCGCCCTTCTTGTAGCGAGCGCCCGTTTACTTCTTGGCGGCGCCTTCCTTCTTCTCTTCCTTCTTCTCTTCCTTCTTGGCCTCAACCTTCTTCTCTTCCTTCTTGGCCTCGACCTTCTTTTCTTCCTTCTTGGCATCGGCCGCGAAGGCGGTGCCAGCCGCAAAAACGGCGGCGATCAGCGCCGCAAGAACCTTGGTCATGTCAATCCCCATATGCGTTGAAAGGTTGCTCAAGTCGCTCGCTCGGCGACCGACCGGGCGCCGAGACGAACAGTAAGCATAAACGCCTACGCGTATTCCCGGTTGACACCCCGGGCAAAATCTTCGCCTTGTTACTCGAGCAGTTGCGGCAACGCCAAAGTGCGAATCTGAAAACGGTTGTCGTCCCGAAACAACCACGTTTCAGTAAACCGAACCGCGCCGCGGCTGGCGAGCATGCGCGGCGGCGGTGGCAGCGGCGAAGCCGCCTGGGCCGTCCGCACGGCCTCGGCACCCAGGTTCCGGGCGTGATCCGGAGCCCGCATGACCGTCGCCCGTAGCAGGCGCCCGTCTGCCCCCACGGTCAGTTCGAGCACGACCACCGCCTTGAGCGGGTTGGGCGGGCGGCCATCGAACACCCGCTCGCGATTGGCGGCGACGATGTGCTCGGCGAGCGTCCTCCGCCACTGCTGCTCGGTCTCGGGCTCGGCCGGCTTGCGCGCCGAAGGTGCCGCTGCCTGCGGCGACGGGGCGGACGGCTGTGGCGCAGGCGGCGGCGACGGCGGGCGCGACGGTGGCGGCACCGGCGTCGGAGCGCAGGCGCTCAGGCCGAGCAGAACCGGCATCAGCAGGCCGAAGGCGCGCCACGCGCGCTGCAGCCGGCTGGTCGGGATGAGCGGTGCCGAGGCGCCTCGGGGACGGTCGAGGCGAATCATGGGCACAGTCCGATCCGGTGCATGGGCAAGTGTCGTGCAGGCAGCAGCCGAACGGCCGGTCATCGTCAACCGCTGCGCCTTCGCGACCATCAGCGCACCACCAGCACCGGCCGGCTGCTGCGCGCGAGCACCTTCTGCGTTTCGCTGCCGAGCAGCACCGAGGCGAGGCCGCGCCGCCCGTGCGACGCCATCACGATCATGTCGCAGTTCTCGGACTCGGCGGCCTGCAAGATGATGTCGTCGGGGTGGCCCTCGCGCAGCACGCGCGCAAAAGCAACGCCGGCGTCCTTTGCGAGGCGCTCGATCCTATCGAGATGTTCGTTCGCCCGGGCCGCCGCTGCGGCCTGGAAAGCGGCCTCCGCGGGTGCGGCCTCGCCGACGCCGTGGTACGGATACACCGGCAGGGCGGCGCAACCGACGACAGTCGCGCCGAGGGCGCGCGCCAGGCCGACGCCGACCGCCGCCGCGCGCTGCGACAGTTCACTGCCATCGGTGGCGATGAGGATGCGCTGCGTCATCTGTACCTCCGCCGACTTCGTTGCTCCCCGCTTACTCCGGCCAAGACTGCCCGTCGGCAGCGGCGCTTCCGTTGACGGCCATCAAGCGCCGGAGCGCGAAAGAAAACGGGCAGCGCAAAGGCTGCCCGCTGCGACGCCGAGGGTTGCGGCCGCGTCAACGTCCACGCAGCTTCTTGATTGCGGCCAGCTGCGCGGCCAAGGCGGAGATCTCGGCTTCGACCTTGGCGATCTCGAGGTCGCTGGTGGCCTTGCGGCGCGCCTCCTCGGCCGCGCGCAGCGATTCGCTCGCCTTGGCCTCGTCGAGGTCCTTGGCACGGATGGCAGTGTCGGCCAGCACGGTGACCACGTGCGGCTGCACCTCCAGGATGCCGCCGGCGACGAAGACCTGGTCTTCCTCGCTGGCGCCGGCCTGGCGGATGCGCACCACGCCCGGCTTGATGCGGGTGATCAGGGGCGTGTGGCGCGGATAGATGCCCAGCTCGCCTGCCTCGCCCGGAAGCACGACGAATTCCGCCTCGCCGGAGAAGATCGACTCCTCGGCACTGACGACGTCAACGTGGATGGTGGTCATTTGATTTCAGCCGGGGACGGAGCACTCGGGCGCTGGCGCGCGGCTCGGCGTCTGTCCCACGATCCTATTGGATTTTCTTCGCCTTCTCGAAGGCCTCGTCGATCGAGCCGACCATGTAGAACGCCTGCTCGGGCAGGGCGTCGCACTCGCCGTCGACGATCATGCGGAAGCCGCGGATCGTCTCTTTCAGCGGCACGTACTTGCCCGGGCTGCCGGTGAACACCTCGGCGACGTGGAACGGCTGCGACAGGAAGCGCTGGATCTTGCGCGCGCGCGCCACCGCGAGCTTGTCCTCAGGCGACAGCTCGTCCATGCCGAGAATGGCGATGATGTCGCGCAGCTCTTTGTAGCGCTGCAGCGTGGCCTGCACGGCGCGCGTGCACGCGTAGTGCTCCTCGCCGACGACGTTGGGGTCGATCTGGCGCGAGGTCGAGTCGAGCGGGTCCACCGCCGGGTAGATGCCGAGCGCCGCGATCTCGCGGCTCAGCACCACGGTCGCGTCCAGGTGGCCGAAGGTGGTGGCGGGCGACGGGTCGGTGAGGTCGTCGGCCGGGACGTACACCGCCTGGATCGACGTGATCGAGCCGGTCTTGGTCGAGGTGATGCGCTCCTGCAGCTTGCCCATTTCCTCCGCGAGCGTGGGCTGGTAGCCCACCGCCGACGGCATGCGGCCAAGCAGCGCCGAGACCTCGGTGCCGGCCAGCGTGTAACGGTAGATATTGTCGATGAACAGCAGGATGTCGCGCCCCTCGTCGCGGAAGCGCTCGGCCATCGTCAGGCCGGTGAGGCCGACGCGCAGGCGGTTGCCCGGCGGCTCGTTCATCTGGCCGAAGACCATCGCCACCTTGGACTTGGACAGGTCCTCCTGCACGATGACGCGGGCGTCCGACATCTCGTGATAGAAGTCGTTGCCCTCGCGCGTGCGCTCGCCGACGCCGGCGAACACCGACAGGCCCGAGTGCTGGGTCGCGATGTTGTTGATCAGCTCCAGCATCGTCACCGTCTTGCCGACACCGGCGCCGCCGAACAGGCCGATCTTGCCGCCCTTGGCGAACGGGCAGATGAGGTCGATCACCTTGATGCCGGTCTCCAGCAGCTCCACTGACGGCGACAGCTCGTCGAACTTCGGCGCCCGCTGGTGGATCGCGCGGCGCTCGTCGGACAGGATCGGGCCGCGCTCGTCGATCGGTCGCCCCAGCACGTCCATCACACGGCCGAGCACGCCGGGGCCGACCGGCACCTTGATGTTGTCGCCGGTGTTGCGCACCTTCATGCCGCGCTTCAGGCCGTCGGACGAACCCATCGCGATGGTGCGCACCACGCCGTCGCCGAGCTGCTGCTCGACCTCGAAGGTCAGGCCCTGCTCGACCAGCGTGTTGCCGGGATCGGCCTCGAGGACCAGCGCGTCGTACACCCGCGGCATGGCCTCGCGCGGAAACTCGATGTCGACCACCGCGCCGATGCACTGAACAATCGTTCCCAATGACATGTTGACCTCGACCCTCAATGACCTCTGTTCTGCCCTGCGGCGGGTGCCATCCCGCCCGCTCCGCTACGAAATCGCTGCCGCGCCGCCGACGATCTCCGAAATCTCCTTCGTGATGCCGGCCTGCCGCGTCTTGTTGTAGACGAGCTGCAGCTCGTCGATCAGCTTCTTGGCGTTGTCGGAGGCGGCCTTCATCGCCACCATCCGCGCGCTCTGCTCGCTGGCCATGTTCTCCGCCAGCGACTGGTAGATCAGCGCCTCGACGTAGCGGGTCATCAGCTCGTCGATCACCCGCTGCGCGTCGGGCTCGTAGATGTAGTCCCACGAGTAGGCGCGCTTTTCCTCCTCGCTCTGCGCGAAGCGGTCGGCCGACAGCGGCAGCAGCTGCTCGATCACCGGCTCCTGCTTCATCGTGTTGATGAAGCGCGAATAGGCGAGGTAGACGGCGTCGAGCCGGCCTTCGGCGTAGGCGTCGAGCTGCACCTTGACCGGCCCGATGAGCTTTTCAAGATGCGGCTTGTCGCCCAGGTGCACCACGTGTGAGACGAGGTTCGCGTTCAGCCGCTGCAGGAAGCCGAAGCCCTTGTTGCCGATCGCCGTGGCCTGGAACTTGACGCCCGCCGCCTCCCACTGCTTGACCTGCTGCAGGACGGCGCGCTGGATGTTGGTGTTCAGGCCGCCGCACAGCCCCTTGTCGGTGGTCACCAGGATCAGGCCGACGTTGCGGATCTCCTTGTGCCGCACCACGAAGGGGTGCCGATACTCGGGGTTGGCCTGCGCCAGGTGGGCGACGATGTTGCGGATCTTGTCACCATAAGGACGCGCATGCCGCATGCGATCCTGCGCCTTGCGCATCTTGGAGGCGGCGACCATCTCCATGGCCTTGGTGATCTTGCGCGTGTTCTGCACGCTCTTGATCTTCAGGCGGATCTCTTTGGTGCTCGGCATACACACTCTCCTCGGGGTGTACGCGATGGCTTCGCCATCGCACGCGCTCCCCTCGGAATCCAGTTAGATGTTCGGGCTTGGGGCGGCCCGGCGCCCGAACATGGGCAACGGCAACGAAAACTCAGTACGCGGCGGTCTTCTTGAACTCCTTGATCGCCGCCTCCAGCGCCGCCTCATCCTCCTTGGACAGGTCCTTGGTGGACTCGATGCGATCGACCAGTGCGGCGTGCTTGGCCTTCAGGAACTCGCGCAGCGCCTTCTCGGCGGCGAGCGCCTGCTTCACGTCGATGTCGTCAAAATGGCCGTTGTTCACCGCGAACAGCGTGACCGCCTGCTCCCACACCTGCAGCGGGTGGTACTGCGGCTGCTTCATCAGCTCGGTGACCATGCGGCCGCGGTCGAGCTGCTTGCGGGTGGCCTCGTCCAGGTCGGAGGCGAACTGCGCGAACGCCGCCAGCTCCCGGTACTGGGCGAGCGCCAGCCGCACGCCACCGCCGAGCTTCTTGATGACCTTGGTCTGGGCCGCGCCGCCGACCCGCGACACCGAGATGCCGGCGTTGATCGCCGGCCGGATGCCGGCGTTGAACAGATCCGTCTCCAGGAAGATCTGGCCGTCGGTGATCGAGATGACGTTGGTCGGCACGAACGCGGTGACGTCGCCGGCCTGCGTCTCGATGATCGGCAGCGCCGTGAGCGACCCCGTCTTGCCCTTGACCTCGCCCTTGGTGAACTTCTCGACGTAGGCCTCGTTCACCCGCGCGGCGCGCTCCAACAGGCGCGAGTGCAGGTAGAACACGTCGCCCGGATAGGCCTCGCGGCCCGGCGGCCGGCGCAGCAGCAGCGACACCTGCCGATACGCCCACGCCTGCTTGGTCAGGTCGTCGTAGATGATCAGCGCGTCCTGGCCGCGGTCGCGGAAGTACTCGCCCATCGTGCAGCCGGAATACGGCGCGATGTACTGCATCGCCGCCGACTCCGAGGCCGAGGCCGCCACGATGATCGTGTAGGCCATGGCGCCGTGCTCCTCGAGCTTGCGCACGACGTTGGCGATGGTCGAGGCCTTCTGCCCGATCGCCACGTAGATGCAGATCAGGTCCTTGCCCTTGGAGTTGATGATCGTGTCCACCGCCACCGCCGTCTTGCCGGTCTGGCGGTCGCCGATGATCAGTTCGCGCTGGCCGCGGCCGATCGGCACCATGGCGTCGATCGCCTTCAGGCCGGTCTGCACCGGCTGTGACACCGACTTGCGCCACATCACGCCGGGGGCGACCTTCTCGATGACGTCGGTCAGCTTGGCGTTGATCGGGCCCTTGCCGTCGATCGGCTGGCCGAGCGAGTTGACCACGCGGCCGATCAGCTCCGGCCCGATCGGCACCTCGAGGATGCGGCCGGTCGACTTGACGGTGTCGCCCTCGCGGATGTGCTCGTAGTTGCCCAGGATCACCGCGCCCACGGAGTCGCGCTCGAGGTTCAGCGCCAGGCCATAGGTGTCGCCGGGAAACTCGAGCATCTCGCCCTGCATCACGTCCGACAGCCCGTGGATGCGGCAGATGCCGTCGGTGACGGTGATGACGGTGCCCTGCGTGCGGACGTCGGCGGAAACGCCGAGTCCCTGGATGCGGCTCTTCAGCAGCTCGCTGATTTCGGAGGGGTTCAGTTGCATGACGGGACTCCGGATTCGGAAATTAGGCGGTAAGCGCCGCGTGCATCTGGGCCAGGCGCGTCTTGATGGTGTCGTCGAGCACGTGGTCGCCGACGCTGACGCGCACGCCGCCGATCAGCTCCGGATCGACCTTGACCTCGGGGATCAGCTTCAGGCCGAACTTGCGCGACAGGCCCCAGAGCAGATCCTGTACCTGCGCGTCCGACAGCGGCAGCGCGCTTTCGATCAGGCAGTCTGCCCGCCCCTCGGCGGCGTTCTTCATGGCGCGGAACTGCCGCGCCACCTCGGGCAGCACCGCCACCCGGCCGTTGTCGACCACCAGCCGCAGGAAATTCTCCGCCGCCGCTGGCAGCGGCGACTTGATCAGGCCGCGCAGCAGGTCGTAGACCCGCTCGGCGCCCAGGTTGGGATCGCCGACGACCCGCCGCACCTCGGCGTTGCCGGCCACCGCGGCCATCTCGGCCACGATGCCCAGCCACTGGTCGAGGGCGCCGGCGGCCGACTGATCGGCGGTGGCGGCGGCGAACAGCGCCTCGGCGTACGGGCGGGCGATCGTCGACAGCTCGGCCATGGCTACAGGCGGCCCTTCAGTTGCGCCAACAGGTCGGCGTGCACCTGCGGGTTCACCTCGCGGCGCAGGATCTGCTCGGCGCCCGCCACCGCGAGCGCGGCCACCTGGTCGCGCAGCGCCGTCTTGGCGCGCTGCATTTCCTGCTCGGCCTCGACCTTGGCCGCGGCGATCAGCCGCTCGCCCTCGGCCTTGGCCTGCGCCTTGGCCTCCTCGACGAGCGCCTGCGCCCGCTTCTCCGTCTCGGCGACGATCGCCTGCGCACGGGCGCGCGCCTCGGCCTCCAGCTGCGCGATCTTGCGCTGCGCGTCGGCCAGGCTCTGGGTGCCGGCCTCGGCCGCCTTCAGGCCGTCGGCGATCTTCTTGCGCCGCTCGTCGAGCGACTTGATCAGCGGCGGCCAGATGAACTTCATCGTCACCCAGGCGCCGATGAAGAAGACCACCATCTGCAGGAACAGTGCGGCGTTGATGTTCATGTTCTCGAACCGGGATGGCGCCGGACGGGCCCGCGCTGGGCCCGTCGGCTACGTCGACAGTGGCTTGCCTGGACGGCTGCGGCCGCTCAGCCCGCGAACGGGTTGGCGAACGCGAACATCATCGCGATACCGACGCCGATCAGGAACGCGGCGTCGATCAGGCCGGCGAGCAGGAACATCTTGGTCTGCAGCGTGTTCATCAGCTCCGGCTGCCGGGCCGCCGACTCGATGTACTTGCCGCCCATGATGCCGATGCCGATGCAGGCACCGATGGCGCCCAGGCCGATGATCAGACCGCAGGCCAGGGCAACGAACGCGACGTTGGTCATTTCTCAGACTCCTCGTTGGAAGGGAACCGGGAAGGGAAAGGGGCAACCGTCAGTGACCTTCGTGCGCCTGGCCGATGTAGACCAGCGTCAGCATCATGAAGATGAAGGCCTGCAGGGTGACGATCAGGATGTGGAACAGCAGCCATGCGGTGCCGGCGAGGATGTGGCCGGCGGCCAGCAGCAGCGAGCCATCGGCGCGGAACGCCCAGGTACCGCCGAGCAGCGCGATCAGGAAAAACAGCAACTCGCCCGCGTACATGTTGCCGAACAGTCGCATGCCGAGCGAGACCATCTTGGCCAGGTACTCGATCAGGTTGAGCAGGAAGTTAAACGGCCACAGGATCGGGTTGGCGCCGAACGGCGCCGTGAACAGCTCGTGTACCCAGCCGCCGACACCCTTGATCTTGATGCCGTAGTAGATCATCAGCACCAGCACGCCGAGCGACATGCCGATCGTGCCGTTGACATCGGCGGTGGGTAGCGGCCGCAGGTACTCGATGCCGAAGATCGTGTGCGCGATCCACGGGAACAGATCGACCGGGATCAGGTCGATCGCGTTCATCACGAAGATCCAGACGAACACCGTCAGCGCGAGCGGCGCGATGAAGGTGCGGTCGCCGTGCACGATCGACTTGCTCTGCTCCTCGACCATCTCGACGATCATCTCGACGAACGCCTGGAAGCGCCCCGGCACGCCCGCGGTGGCGCGCCGTGCCGCCCGGTGCAGCAGGAACAGCGTCAGCGCCAGGCAGCAGATCGAGAAGAACAGGGTGTCGATGTTGACGACCGACAAGTCGACGATGAAGCCCTGCTTGCCCGTCGACAGGTGCGTCAGGTGATGGACGATGTACTCGGTGGCGGTCGGGGCCTGGCTGGTCGCCATGGTCTCTGTTTCCGTTGTTTTCAGCGCCAGATCAGGGCGACGAAATAACTCTTCAGGGTCACGATGACCGCGACGATCATCGCCAGCCACACCAAGTCCCGGTAGGCCCAGACGACGAGCAGCAGCAGCGCGACCGTCGAAACCACCTTCACGAACTCGCCAACGAAGAACGTGGCTGCACTCGTTCCCTGCGGCCTTCGGGCCGCGGCCGCCAGTCGCAGGGCGAAAAGACCGTTGGGCAGCACACAGGCCAGACCCCCGGCCAGCGCCGACAGCCCCGCCGCCGGCCCGCCGACCGCCCAAGCGATCAGCGCCACGAGAAGCGAAGCCAGCGCCTGCAGGAGTACGACGCGAAACACCGTTGCTGCCCCTGGCCACCTCGGGGATCCCGAGGCGACTGCCCCCCCGCAGTCCAGCGAATTCCGTAAAGGCGCGGGATTCTAAGTGGCGCGCAGACGACGGGTCAAATTTGCGTTGCGGCGCAGCAACCGACTCTGCCGCACGCTCGCTTGACAGGCGACCGGGGAGCCGCCAAGCGAGCGCGGTGTCTCACGCCTCGTGCCCGCCGCCTTTCAGGCGCGCGACGATGCCGTCGAGCTGATCGAGCCCGGAGACCCGAATCACCACCGCGCCCCTGCCCCGGGCGTCGACTTTCAGCTGCACGGTCGCTGCCAACGCATCGGAGAGTTCTTCCTCTAATCGTTCGATGTCGCGGCTGCGGGGCGGTGCCGACCTCGCGCCGCCCGCAGCCGGACGCTGCGCCCGGGCCACCAGCGCCTCGGCCTCGCGCACCGAAAGCCCCTTCAGCACGATTTGATGGCCAAGCTGCACCTGGGTGGTGGCGTCCACGGCCAATAGCGCGCGGGCATGGCCCATATCGAGACGGCCGCCCATCAGCATCTCCTGCACCGGCGCGGCCAGGTTCAGCAGCCGCAGCAGGTTCGAAGTCGCGCTGCGCGAGCGGCCGATCGCCGCCGCCGCCTGCTCGTGCGTGAAACCGAACTCGCGGATCAGCCGCTGCACGCCCTGCGCCTCTTCGAGCGGGTTGAGGTCCTCGCGCTGGATGTTCTCGATCAGCGCCATCGCCAGGGCGGCGTTGTCGGGCACGTCGCGGATGCTGACCGGCACCTCGGTGAGGCCGGCCATCTGGGCGGCGCGGAAGCGGCGCTCGCCGGCGATGATCTCGTAGCGGTCGCCGCCGACGGGGCGGACGAGGATCGGCTGGATCACGCCTTGGGCGCGGATCGAGTCGGCCAGTTCCGCCAGCGCCTCGGCGTCCATGCGCGTGCGCGGCTGGTAGCGGCCCGGCTGCAGCTTCTCGATGGGCAGCTGCTGCGGCGTCGACTGCACTGCCGGCTGCGGCTCGGCGCCGAGCAGCGCGTCCAGGCCGCGGCCGAGTCCTTTCATCTTCTTGATCACCTGCGGCGGCCCTCCTCGGCAACCATAGCCCGCGCGACGCCGGGCGGGCGTCGGCAGACGTTACCGTAACGACCGACTCGGTTCGTCGAGGCGCGCACCGAACGCCCCGGTCCCGCCACCCCGCTCGGTTGCCGGCGATTCAGGAGCGACCGCTTCCGCGGCGTCACCGTGTACAGCCCTGCGCCAACGACGCGCGCGGGGCCGGCGGCACCGCCGCCTGAGGGCCTGCCACCCATCGTCCGCGGATCGAACTCGCTTTCGGCGCGCGTTTGCCCGCCATTCGCTCGAGCCCTGCGATGCCCGGCCACGGCCTACAGCGATTTCATCCGCTCGACCATCTCGGCGCCGAAGGCGAGGTACGCCTGTGCGCCCTTGGCGCTGCGGTCGTAAGCCACGCCCGGCACGCCATAGCTCGGTGCCTCGGCCAGCCGCACGTTGCGCGGGATGATGGTGCGGAACACCTTGTCGCCGAAGTGCGCCTCGAGCTGCGCCGACACCTGCTGCTGCAGCGTCATGCGCGGGTCGTACATCACCCGCAGCAAGCCGATAATCTTCAGCCGCGGGTTCAGGTTGGCGTGGACGCGCTTGATGGTGTTGACCAGATCGGTCAGCCCTTCCAGCGCGAAGTACTCGCACTGCATCGGGATGATGACGCCGTGCGCGCAGCACAGGCCGTTGATCGTCAGCAGGCTCAGCGACGGCGGGCAGTCGATGAGCACGAAGTCGTAGTCCGCCGCGACCGCGTCGAGTGCCTGCTTCAGCCGCCGCTCGCGATCGTCGAATTCGACCAGCTCCACTTCGGCGCCGGCCAGTTCGCGGTTGGCCGGCAGCAGGTCATAGCCGCCGCTCTCCGAATGGACAATCGCGGCGCGGGCGGTCGATGCGCCGAGCAGGACCTGGTAGACCGATCGCGCCAGCTGCCGCTTGTCGATGCCGCTGCCCATGGTCGCGTTGCCCTGCGGATCGAGGTCGACCAGCAGGGTTCGCTGACCCTGCGCCGCGAGCCCGGCCGCCAGGTTGACCGCGGTGGTCGTCTTGCCGACGCCGCCTTTTTGGTTGGCGATGCAGAAGATCCGTGCTGTCACGGCTGGCCCCGTCGCTTTCGCGCGCCGCGTTGCCGTGCGGCCTCTGGCCCTGCGAGGGACGCGGCCTCCCCAAGCCTCGCGATGGCCCGCGCCGATTCCGCCGTCGGGCGCCGGCCCCAATCGCGAACAAGCGGGAATATGGCAGTTGCAGGCACGGGCGGGGCATCAACGGCAGGCGGCGGATTCTACGTTCGGCGGCCCTGACGGCCGGCGGGTCATGCCATCCGTCGCCAACGGTGCTGGTCATCGCGGGCCACCGACCGCGCGGCATCCGTGCACCAAACGCCGGTGGCGCGGCCACTGGCCGGCAACACGCCGTCGGCCGATCATCGTCATCGTCGCCCGGCGAGGCGCCGCCGCGACCCCTTCGCCATCGCTTTTCGTACAGGAGGCTTGCCCATGGCCCTCGTGCCACTGCTCACCGATGACCAGGCCGATCCGCAGGCGCGTGCGGTGTTCGACGACATCCGCGCCTGCCGCGGCACCGATCACGTCAACAACATCTGGCGCGCGCTCGCCCACGATCCGGCACAACTCGAGGCGACCTGGCGCGAGGTCAAGCGCGTGATGGCGCCGGGGGCGCTCGACGCGCTGACCAAGGAACTCGTCTACATCGCCGTTTCGGCGGCGAACAACTGCAGTTACTGCCTGCACACGCACACGGCGGCGGCGCGCGCCAAGGGCATGAGCGAGGCGATGTTCCGCGAGTTGATGCGGGTTGTCTATCTCGCCAGCCAGACCAATCGCATCGCCATCGGGTTGCAGGTCGAGGTCGATGCGCGCTACCTGGCGCCGCCGGCGGGGTAGCCGTTCAGCGCGGCGATGCCCGGCGCAGGCGCGCCGGGTCGTAGCCGGCGGCACGCACGTGCGCGAGCAGCCCTTCGTACTCGGCGTCGGGAAAGGTCGGCGTGCGCGCGAGGATCCAGAGGAACTCGCGGCGCGGCTCGCCGACGATGGCCACGCGGTAGTCGGGCGACAGGTACAGCACCCAGTAATCGCCGCGGCCGATGCCGGTCCAGCGCAGCCACGTTGGCAGGAAGCTCACTTTCAGCTTGGCGTTCGTCGCCGGGTCGACCACCTCGGCCATACCGTCGACCGACATCTCGCTGCCGTCGCTGCGCTTGCAGCGATTGCGAACGCCGATGCGCCCTTCGCCCTGCGGCGTGTAGGTCGCCGTGGTGTCGGCCACGCAGGCCTGCTGGAAGCGGTTGGGGATCAGCGCCACCTCGTGCCAGGTGCCGGCGTAACGCCCGAGATCGACGTGCGGCACGGTCTGCATCGGTGGGTAGGGCTCGGTCGCGGCGCAGCCGGCCAGCAGCGCCAGCGCAACGAAAAACAGTGCCTTCATCGCCGCTGCCTCATCTCGATCAGGTTTCTTTGCTCGTTCAAGCCGGGCACTCGCAGTTCGATCGCCCGCACCTCGACGTCCGCCGGTAGCCCCGCCAGCTCGTCGCGCGGCACGCGGCCCTTCATCGCCAGCCAGACGCCTTCGGGCTTGAGCAGATGGCGGGTCCAAGCCACCAACTGCGCCAAGGTCCCCAAGGCGCGCGAGACGATGGCGTCGAAGGGCGGCAGCCGCAGCGCTTCCACGCGCGCGTGACGCACGTCGACATTGTCCAGGCCGAGGTCGAGCTTGGCCTGAGTGAGGAAGGCGCACTTCTTCTGCACGGCATCGACCAGCGTGAAATGCGCCTCAGGCAGCGCGATGGCCAGCACCACGCCCGGCAGGCCGCCGCCGCTGCCCACATCGAGCACCCGTGGCCGCCCCTCGCCGACTGCCGCCACGTGCGGCGCGATCGCCAGCGAGTCGAGAATGTGGTGCGTCAGCAGATCTTTGGCACTGCGGATCGCGGTCAGGTTGTGCACGGCGTTCCAGCGCAGCAGCAGCGCCGCGAAGGCCGACAGCCGCCGCAGCTGGGCCTCGTCCAGGCCAAGCCCGAGCGCCTCGGCACCTGGCCGGATCGTGGCCGTCTCGAGGTCAGGCGGCAAGCTGGTCCGGGCCAGGCGCCGCGGCCTTGAAACGCCGCTTCAGGTGCACCAGCAGCAGCGAGATCGCCGCCGGCGTCACGCCCGAGATGCGCGCGGCCTGTCCGATCGTCTCCGGGCGCACCGCCGACAGCTTCTGCCGCACTTCGATCGACAGCCCCGTGACTTCCGCGTAGTCGAGGGTGGGCGGGATCCGGGTCGACTCGTGCGCCTCGTGCCGCGCCACTTCGTCGCGCTGCCGCGCGATATAGCCGGCGTACTTGGTCGCGATCTCGACCTGCTCGGCCGCCTGCGGCTCGTCGGCTCCCATCGCCGGCGGCCCGCCAATTGGGCCGCCATCGGCCCCGCGCAGGGTAAGCAGTTTCCCGTACGAAACCTCGGGCCGCTTGAGTAAGTCGGCAAGCGTGTACTCACGTTCAAGAGGCTTGCCGAGCACGCGGACTGCCTCGTCGGCATCCACCAGACGCGGATTGACCCAAGTGGAGCGCAGCCGCTGCAACTCGCGCTCGACCGCCTCGCGCTTGCGGCAGAACGCGGCCCAACGCAGGTCGTCGACGCAACCCAGTTCGCGCCCGATCTCGGTGAGCCGCATGTCGGCGTTGTCCTCGCGCAGGCTCAGACGGTACTCGGCGCGGCTGGTGAACATCCGGTACGGCTCGGCCACGCCGCGGGTGATTAGATCGTCGACGAGCACGCCGAGGTAGGCCTGGTCTCGCCGCGGCGACCAAGGCTCGCGGCCTTTCACCTGCAGTGCCGCGTTGATGCCGGCGAGCAGACCTTGCGCGGCCGCCTCCTCGTAGCCGGTGGTGCCGTTGACCTGGCCGGCGAAGAAAAGACCATCGATGGCCTTGGTTTCGAGCGAGCGCTTCAGCCCGCGCGGGTCGAAGTAGTCATACTCGATCGCATAGCCGGGGCGAAGGATGTGGGCATTTTCCAGGCCGGGCAGCGAGCGGACGATCTCGAGCTGGACGTCGAACGGCAGGCTGGTCGAGATGCCGTTCGGGTAGAACTCGTTCGTCGTCAGGCCCTCGGGTTCGAGGAAGATCTGGTGGCTCGCCCTGTCGGCGAAGCGATGCACTTTGTCCTCGATCGACGGGCAGTAGCGCGGCCCCACCCCCTCGATCCGCCCGGAAAACAGGGGCGAGCGGTCGAGGTTGTTGCGGATCGCTGCGTGCGTGCGCTCGTTGGTGTGGGTGATCCAGCACGACACCTGCCGCGGATGCTGCTCCGGGCGGCCGAGAAAGGAAAACACAGGCACCGGGTCGAGATCCCCCGGCTGCTCTTCGCAGCGGCTGAAGTCGATCGTCCGGCCGTCGATCCGCGGCGGCGTGCCCGTCTTCAGCCGGCCCTGCGGCAGCTTCAGTTCGCGCAGCCGCGCCGCCAGCGAGATCGAAGGGGGATCGCCGGCGCGGCCGGCCGAATGGCTGGTCAGGCCGATGTGGATCAGGCCGTTGAGGAAGGTGCCGGCCGTCAGCACCACCGCACGGCCGCGGAAACGGATGCCGGTCTGCGTCACCGCGCCCGCGACCCGGTTGCCTTCGAGAATCAGGTCATCGACGGGCTGCTGGAACAGGTGCAGGTTCGGCTGGTTCTCGAGCCGCCGGCGGATCGCCTGCCGGTACAGCACCCGGTCGGCTTGGGCGCGGGTGGCGCGAACCGCTGGACCCTTGGAGCTGTTGAGGATCCGGAACTGGATGCCGGCCTCATCGGCCGCCGCCGCCATGGCGCCGCCGAGCGCGTCGATTTCCTTGACCAGGTGCCCCTTGCCGATGCCGCCGATCGACGGGTTGCACGACATCTGGCCGAGCGTTTCGATGCTGTGCGTCAACAACAGCGTCGAGGCCCCCATGCGCGCCGCCGCTAGCGCGGCCTCGGTGCCCGCGTGGCCGCCGCCGATGACGATGACATCGAATTGCGTGGGATAGAGCATCTCGGGGCGAGCCGCGCCGGTCGAATCGGGCGCGGATTATAGGAACCGTCAATGGCCGGCCGACGATTGACCGGCGCTGGCAGCGAAATGTTTCACGTGGAACGAGACCACGGCGTGTTTCACGTGAAACCACGGCGCCGGCGGGGCGGCCGCGGCTATTGAAAGGTAGGCGCTGTCAGCGTGCCGCCGAGCCGGATCTGGACCGAAGCCGCTCCGCGCGGCGCGATCACTTCGGGACGCAGGCTGCCTGCCAGCCGTAGCCCCCGATCGACCTCGAAGCTGCCCTGTACCCGCAAGCTGCCGGCGCGACCCGAAAGGCTGGGCGCGGCAAGCCCATCCGCGGACACGACGACCTCGGATTCCAGGTCACTGAACCGTGTGACCCCACCCGCGCTGGCCAACTCGCCCTGGGTAACGGCCAAGCCGAGATTCAGCCCGTGAAGCGCCGCCCCGGACACCGACACCGGT
>CALGWX010000309.1 GCA_937936215.1 uncultured Burkholderiaceae bacterium
GGCAGCGCCGCGCGCTCCAGGCGCACCGCCGTATGTTTCAACTCGGGTTGCTGCGACTGCGGGCAGCGCGCTGCGGGGGTCAGGGCGTTGACCCCGGTCAGCGCCGAGCCCAGCGCATCGGCACCGCCGACGAACTCGCTGCCCCAGTGCATCGCCACGAAAGCCTGTGCCGGACGCAGCGCGGCGGTCGCTCGCACTGGCAGCACGACTTCGCCCTGCCGCGACTTCACGCGCACGAGCTCGCCGGCGCGCCAGCCGCGGCGCTCGAGATCCTGCGGATGCAACTCGAGCGCCGGTTCGTCGTCGTGCGCGAACAGCCGCGCCAGCGACCCGGTGCGTGTCATGCCGTGCCACTGGTCGCGCAGCCGGCCGGTCGTCAGCGCGAAGGGGTAACGCGCGTCGCGCGGCTGCGCCGGCCCGCGCCATGCGGGGGCTGCGAAGCGCGCTCTGGCGTCGGACGTGGCGAAGTGTCCATCGCTGTAGAGACGTTTGCTGCCGCCGGCCGCGCCGACCGGGAAAGGCCACTGCTGCGGGCCGTCGGCATCCAGTCGCGCCCAATCCAGGCCGCCGATGTCCAGGTCGCGTTGGCGTGTCGTTTCGCGGTGCTCGAGCCACACTTGCTCGGCGGTCTCGAACGGGAACAAGGTGTCGCCATCGAGGCGGCGTGACCCGAGCCTGCGTTCCAGTCGCCGCCCGACGTCGCGAGCGATCAGCCAGTCGGGCCGGGCCTGTCCGGGAGGCGGCAGCACGGCGCGCACGCGGCCGATGCAGCGCTCGCTGTTGGTCATGGTGCCTTCCTTCTCGCCCCAGGTTGCCGCGGGCAGCAGCAGGTCCGCGTGGGCGCAGGTGGCGGCCGTGGCGTAGGCCTCCTGCACGATCACGAAGCCGGTACGCTCGAGCGCACGCCGCACCATCGCCTGGTGCGGCAGCGACTGCGCCGGGTTCGTGCAGACGATCCACAGCACGTCGAGCGCGCCGTCGGCGGCGGCTTCGAACATCTCTACCGCGGTGCGCCCGGGCAGCGACGGCAGCCGGTCCGGCACGCCCCAAAGTGCGGCGAGTTCGGCGCGGTCACGGTCACTGGCCAGATCGCGATGGCCCGGCAGCAGCGTGGCCATCGCGCCCACCTCACGCCCGCCCATCGCGTTGGGCTGCCCTGTCAGCGACAGCGGACCGGCGCCGGGTTTGCCGATCTGGCCGGTGGCCAGGTGCAGGTTGATCAGCGCGCCGTTCTTGTCGGTGCCGCTCGTGCTCTGGTTCAGCCCCTGGCAGTACAGGCTCAGCGCGGGCCGGCGCGGTCCGGCGCCGTCGAGCCCGGCGAACCAGCGCGCCGCCTGCACGATGGCGGTCTCGTCCAGCCCGCACACTTGCGCCACGTGCTTCGGCGTGAATTCACGCACGCGGTCGCGCAGCGCTTCGAAGCCGGCCGTGTGCGCCGCGATGAAGGCCGCATCGGTCAGGCCCTCCCACAGCATCACGTGCAGCATGCCGTGGAACAGCGCCACGTCGGTGCCCGGCAGCAGCTGCAGGTGCAGGTCGGCCATCGCCGCGGTCTCGGTGCGCCTCGGGTCGACGACAATCCAGCGCTGCTCGGGGTGCTCGCGCCGCGCGTCTTCCAGGCGACGCATCAGAATCGGGTGCGCCCACGCGGTGTTGCTGCCGGCGATGAAGACGGTGTGGGCGAGCTCGAGGTCGTCGTAGCACGCGGGCGGTGCGTCGGCACCGAGCGTGGCCTTGTAGCCGGCGACGGCGCTGCTCATGCACAGGCGCGAGTTGCTGTCGATCTGGTTCGTCGCCAGCAGGCCGCGCGCGAGCTTGTTGAAGACGTAGTAGTCCTCGGTCAGCAGCTGGCCGCTGAGGTACAGGCCGAGCGCATCGGCGCCGCGGCCGCGCACCGCTCCGGCGATGCGGTCGGCGGCCAGGTCGAGCGCCTCGTCCCACGACAGCGGCTGCGGTGCCGCACCGCGCCGGGGACGGTGCATCGGCTCGAGCAGTCGCACCTGGCGGGCGATCTCGGGCGCTGCGCTCAGGTGCAGCGTCGAGCCCTTGGTGCACAGTCGGCCGCGGTTGGCCGGGTGATCCGGGTCGCCGCGCACACCGATGATGCGCGTGCCGTCGCTCTCCACGATGACGCCGCAGCCGACGCCGCAGTACGGGCAGACGGTCTTCGTCTCGGCCATCGCTCAGGCGGCAGTGTCTTCGGCCGTCTCGGTCGGCGAAACCGCCCGCGTCGCCATCTCCTGCGCGTCGAGGAAGACAACACCGTCCTCGACGCGCACCGAAAAGCGCACTGCGCAGCCGTGGTCGGGCGCGCGTGCCTGCCCGCTGTTCAGCTCGATCGTCCAGTTGTGCAACGGGCAGGCCACGGCGTGGCCGAAGACGATGCCCTGCGACAGCGGCCCGCCGCGGTGCGGGCAGCGGTCCAGCAGCGCGAAGATCTCGTCGTCGGCGGTGCGGAAGACGGCCACCTCGGGGCCGCGCGCGCGGGCGACACGGCGCGCGCCGAGCACCGGGATGTCGTCGATGCGGCACACGGCCGTCCAGGCAGGCGCGAGCTCGCTCATCACACCGTCTCCCGATCGAGTCGAAGCGGCTCGAACTGCCGCAGATCGAGCTGTGCCTTCGCGTGCTCGAACCACGGGTCGGGCTCGCCGTCGAGGCTGAACTGCAGGCGCTCCCACAGCGCCTTGCGGTTGTCCGCGTCGTCGAGCACGCGCTTCTTCACGTGATCCAGCCCCACGCGCGCCAGGTAGTGGCAGGTACGCTCGAGATACCAGCCTTCCTCGCGGTACAGCTGCAGAAAGGCGCCGGTGACCTCGAGCACTTCCTCGGCCGTCCTGACCTTGCACAAGAACTGGGCGACTTCGGTCTTGATGCCGCCGTTGCCGCCGACGTAGATCTCCCAGCCCGACTCGACGCCGATCACGCCGACGTCCTTGATGCCGCTTTCGGCGCAGTTGCGCGGGCAGCCGCTGACCGCGAGTTTGACCTTGTGCGGCGCGTACATCCGCCACAGGGCGCGTTCGAGCGTCTTGCCCATGCGCGTGCTGTCCTGGGTGCCGAAGCGGCACCATTCGGAGCCGACGCAGGTCTTGACGGTGCGCAGCGCCTTGGCATAGGCGTGGCCGCTGGGCATGCCGATGTCGGCCCAGACCTTCGGCAGGTCTTCCTTGCGCACGCCGAGCAGGTCGATGCGCTGCCCGCCGGTGAGCTTCACGGTGCGAATCTTGTACTTGTCGACCGCGTCGGCGATGCGGCGCAGCTCGTCGGCGGTGGTCTCGCCGCCCCACATGCGCGGCACCACACTGTAGGTGCCGTCCTTTTGGATGTTGGCGTGGGTGCGCTCGTTGATGAAGCGGCTCTGCGGATCGTCGCGGGCCTCCTTCGGCCAGGTACTGATCAGGTAGTAGTTGATCGCCGGACGGCAGCTCGCACAGCCGTTGGGGCTGCGCCAGCCGAGCGCCGCAAAGACGTCGGGAATCGAAACCAGGTGCTGCGTGCGAATGGCATCGCGTACCGCCTGGTGGCCCAGGTCGGTGCAGCCGCAGATGGCCTTCTTCGAGGGCGCGGCGCTGTAGTCGGCGCCGGCGGTAGCCATCAGGAGCTGCTCGACCAGGCCGGTGCACGAGCCGCAGCTTGCACTCGCCTTGGTGTGCTTGCGCACGTCCTCGATCGTCAACAGCTTGTGCTGGCGGATGGCCTTGCAGATCGCGCCCTTGCTGACGCCGTTGCAGCCGCAGACCTCGTCGGTGTCGGCCATGGTCAGCGCCTTGTTGCGGCCCTGATGGCCGGCGTCGCCGAGGTTGGCTTCGCCAAACATCAGGTGGTCGCGGATATCGGCCACCGGACGGCCCTCGCGTATCAGCTTGAAGTACCAACTGCCATCGACGGTATCGCCGTACAGGCAGGCGCCGACGAGGCGCTCGTCGCGGATCACGAGCTTCTTGTAGACGCCACCGACCGGGTCCGACAGCACGATGTGCTCGGCGCCCTCGCCATTGCCCATGAAGTCGCCGGCGCTGAACAGGTCGATGCCGGTGACCTTGAGCTTGGTGCTGACCTGGCTGCCGGTGTAGCGCCCGATGCCGAACTCGGCCAGATGCGTCGCGCAGACCTTGGCCTGCTCGAACAGCGGCGCCACTAGCCCGTAGGCCACACCGCGATGCGCGGCGCACTCGCCGACGGCGTAAATGCGAGGGTCGGTGACCGTCTGCATCGTGTCGCTGACGACGATGCCGCGCTGGCAGTGCAGCCCGATGCGCTGTGCCAGCGCAATGTTCGGACGAATGCCGACCGCCATCACGACGAGATCGGCGGCGATCTCGCGCCCGTCGGCCAGCCGCACGGCCTTCACGCGCCCGCTCGTGCCGTCGGGGCCGTCGCCGACGAGTGCCTGCGTCTGCGCGCCGATGAAGAAGCGCAGACCGCGCTGCTCGAGAGAGGACTGCAACAGACGGCCGGCCGTCGCGTCGAGCTGGCGCTCCATCAGCCACGGCGCGAGATGGACGACGCTGACGTCCATGCCGCGCTTGGCCAGGCCGTTGGCCGCCTCCAGCCCGAGCAGGCCACCGCCGATCACGACGGCATGGCGATACCGCTGCGCGGCGTCGATCATCGTCTGCGTGTCGGCGATGTCGCGGTAGGTGATCACGCCCTGGAGGTCACGGCCCGGCAGCGGCAGGATCACGGGGTCCGAGCCGGTGGCCAGCAACAGGCGGTCGTACGACGCGCCGATCTCCCGCCCCGCGGCGTCGGCCGCCTGCACCTGCCGCCGGCGGCGGTCGACACCGGTCACGCGGGTGCCGATGTGCAACGTGATGCCGTGTTCGTCGTACCACTCGAGCGGATTCAGCACGATCTCGTCGAGCGTCTGCTCGCCAGCCAGCACCGGGCTGAGCAGGATGCGGTTGTAGTTGGGGTGCGGCTCGGCGCCGAACACCGTGATCCGGTAGAGGTCCGGTGCGATCTTGAGCAACTCCTCCACGGTGCGCATGCCGGCCATGCCGTTGCCCACCACGACGAGCTCCAGCTTCCGCATGGTCAGCGTCCCCGTTCGTCTCAGAAATACAGTGCGACGGCGGCCTGCAGGCGGCCGCCGGCGAGGATCGGGAAGGCAGCCAGCGACTGCGCAGACGCCGCCAATGCTGCGGCGCCGGTGCCGGGCTCGGCGTCGAGCGCGGTCCCGATCGCTGGCGTGCCGGTGAGCCAGGTCTGGCCGATGCTGCCCTCGCCGCGCGCGAGCGTCACCGCCGGCGCGTCGCCGCCGAGCCCGCCTTCGCGCTCGCAGAAGCCGGCGGCGAGATACAGCCGCTCGCGGGCCGCGTCGGGCTGCCAGATTTCGAGCCGGCGTGCGATCGGCGTGTTCAACGCTGACAGGAACGTCAGCACATGGGTAGCGCTGCCCAGCGCCGTGCAGGGCATCGCCACGCCGCGGTTGATGCCGACCTGTCGCGCGCTGTCGGCGCGCAGGAACCGCCGGCTATGGCCGAGGTCCTCCATGAACACCGGCAGGCCGCTGTCCCAGGCCTGTCCGGGCAGGCCGTGCCCCCGGCGGAAGCTGACGCGGCGCGAGATGTATTCGAAAGCTTCGCCGGTGGTGCCGTAATAGCCGTCCACCAGTGTCAGATCCTTCGACTCGGCTGGGTCGTTGCGCCACAGCTCGATTGCGCCGGCGTGGTCCTCGTCGTCGCCGCAGAAGAACACCAGCACCGAGGTCAGGAACTCGCCGGCGAAGATCGGCAACGCGATGCCGCAGGTGATGCCGTCCTCGCGCGCCACCTTCGTCCGCAGAAAGTTCTCCTCGTCGAACTGTTTGAGCACCACGGGATGACCGCGGTCCCACGCGCGGCCCGGCAGACCCTCGCCGCGCGCGAAGCACAGCCGCGAGCTCGCTGCCCCGAAGCGGCGCGCGGTGCCGTACAGGCCGCCGCCGAACTCGAGCAGGTGGCGGTCGCTCCCGGGCACCCAGTATTCGACGGCGCGGATGAAAGTTCCCACGGCGATAACTCAGGCAGCTTCCGCCTCGACGTGGGCCTGCCGCGTGTAGAGGAAATCGAGCACCTCCTTTCGGCACTGCACGTAGTGACGGTCCTCGGCCAGGGCGACGCGGTCTCGCGGCCGCGCCAGGTCGACGCGCAGGATCTTGCCGATGGTGGCCGCCGGGCCGTTGGTCATCATCGCGATGCGGTCGGACAGCAGCACGGCCTCGTCGACATCGTGGGTGACCATCACGACCGTGCTGTGGGTGCGCGCCACGATCTTCAGCAGCTCGTCCTGCAGCCGAGCGCGGGTCAGTGCGTCCAGCGCGCCGAACGGCTCGTCCAGTAGCAGCACCTTGGGCTCCATCGCCAGCGCCCGGGCGATGCCCACGCGCTGCTTCATGCCTCCGGAGATCTCGTGCGGCCGCTTGTGGCTCGCGTGACCCATGCCGACGAGTTCGAGCGCTGCCTGTGTGCGCTGCCTGAGCTGCGCTTTGGACTCGCGGGCGCCGAATACGCGCTCGACGGCGAGGTGGACGTTGTCGAAGCAGCTCAGCCACGGAAGCAGCGAATGGTTCTGGAAGACCACGGCCCGCTCGGGGCCTGGGCCCGCAATCTCCCGGTTGTCGCACAGCAGCACGCCGGCGGTGGGCTTCAGCAGCCCAGCGATCAGGTTCAGCAGCGTGCTCTTGCCGCAACCCGAATGCCCGATGAGGGTGACGAACTCGCCGCGCTCGACCCACAGGTCGATGTCGTGCAGCGCGTGAAAACTGCCGCTGCGCGTGTGGAACACCATCTCGGCGCGTTGAACTTCGATGAAATGGGTCATGGTTGGCTCCTGGTCTTCCAATGGCGCACGCGGCACAGCGGGCCGCGTCGGAGCGGCCGTGGCCAGGCCGGCATAGGGATCAGTCCTCGTGACCGTATCGACGCGCGATCCACATGAGTGTCTGCTCGAGCAGCAGGCCGACCGCACCGATGACGAAGATCGCGACGATGATGTGCTGGACGTTGAGGTTGTTCCATTCGTCCCACACCCAAAAGCCGATGCCGACGCCGCCGGTCAGCATCTCGGCGGCCACGATGACCAGCCAGGCCGTGCCGACCGATAGCCGTACCCCGGTCAGCATGTAAGGGAGCACCGCGGGCAGCAGGATGCGCGTGATCACCTTCCACTCGGAGAGGTTGAGCACGCGCGCCACGTTTAGGTAGTCCTGCGGCACGCGTTGTACGCCGACCGCCGTGTTGATCACCATCGGCCAGATCGAGCAGATGAAGATCGTCCAGATCGCCGCCGGGTGGGCCGCCTTGAACACCAGCAGCCCGATCGGCAGCCATGCCAGCGGTGAGACCGGCTTGAGCAGGCTGATCAGCGGCGAGACCATGCGCGCGAAGAACTCGACGCGCCCGATCGCGAACCCGAGCGGGATGCCGATCGCCGCGGCAAGGCCGAAGCCCAGCCCGACGCGTTGCAGCGAAAACAGCACGTTCCAGCCGATGCCCTGGTCATTCGGCCCATTGCGGTAGAACGGGTCGGCGAACAATTTCACGGCGGCATCGAACGTCGCGCGCGGCGAGGGAAAGGACGTGCTGCCCGCGGTCAGCAAGGCCCAGATCCCGATGAGCAGCGCGACGCCGAGCAGCGGCGGCAAAACGGCCATCCAAACGGCGCGCGCATCGAAGCGGCGAGACGCGCGCTGCGGCGCCGGCAACGCGGCGCCGGCAGCGACCACCCTGGCTCCCGGCGCGCCGGGTAAGGGCGTCGGCCGAGAGGGCGGCACGGCAGCCGCCACGGGAACAGGCTTGCGCGCCGGCGAGGCGTGAAACACGG
>CALGWX010000310.1 GCA_937936215.1 uncultured Burkholderiaceae bacterium
ATCGGCGCCGCCGACGTGGCGGTCCGGCTCGAACTGCATGAATTGATGCGCGGCCGCCGGCAGTACGCCGAGACTCTGACCGAGGCCGGCGAAATCGCCGTGCGCAAGCAATGGGCGCGGATCGTGCAGTGAACAGGCGCGACACGGAAGGCGGGTAACCTAAGCGCGGTCGTTCCGGTCCCGCCCCCTTCGTATGCTTTCGATGAGCCCGCCTCGCGCCTTGCCCGGCCGCCTGCCATCGGCTGCGGCCCGGTGCCGCTGATGGCGGCGCCGCGCCCGCGGCTGGGCGCGCTGTTCGTCTACGACTGGGATGCAGTCGGTTTCCAGCGCCAGTCGCCGCGCGTCCAACTCGACGCGGCAGGCTTCGACCTGTTCTCCTTCCCAAGCAAACTGCGGCTGGCGGGCTTCGACCTCGAGCGCTTCGCCGACGCGCAGGCGCGGCGCGGGCGTCGGCGCGGCTGGGCCGGGGTCGTCTCCAACCACGAGCAGTTCGGCGCGCTGGCGGCGGCGCTGGTGGCCGAGCGGCTGCGGCTGCCCGGCAACCCGCCCGAGGCGGTGCTCGCCTGCCAGCACAAGCTGCACGCGCGCGCGGTGCTGGCACAGGTCGCGCCGGAAGCCAACGTGGCCTATGCGCCGCTGCAGGCGGGTTATGGCGACGCGGTTCCCGAGGGCATCGAGTATCCGGCGTTCGCCAAGCCGGTGAAGGCGGCGTTCTCGGTGCTGGCGCGCAAGGTGGCCGACGCCGACGAGTTGCGGCGGCTGACCCGCTTCTCGGCGCACGAGCTGTGGGTCATCCGGCGCTTGGTGGAACCCTTCGAGCGCGTCTGCCGCCGGCGCTTGCCGGCCGCCGGCAGCGCCCACCGCATGCTGCTGGAGCAGCCCGTGCCCGCCGGCACGCCGCAGTACAACCTCGATGGCTGGGTGCAAGACGGCCAGCCGCACCTGCTTGGCGTGGTCGACGCGGTGATGTATCCGGGCACGCAGGCCTTCATGCGCTGGGAACTGCCGAGCCGCCTGCCGGACGCGGTGCAGCGGCGCGCTTTCGACGTGGCCCGCCGCTTCCTCGCGGCAGTCGGGTTCCGACGGGGGCTGTTCAACATGGAGTTCTTCCACGACCCGGGGACCGACCGGCTGACCGTCATCGAATTCACTCCGCGCCTGGCGGCGCAGTTTTCCGACCTCTATCTGCGCGTACTCGGCGTCGACCCGCACGCGATCGCGGTGGCGCTGGCGCTGGGCGAGGATGCCGCCGCGCTGCCGCGGGCCGCGCCGACCGCGGGCGCGGCCGCGAGCTTCGTCTACCGCGCCTTTCCGGGCGAGTCGCTGCCGCCGATGCCCTCGGCGCGCGGGCAGGCCGAGTGGCAGCGCGAGTTCGCCGACGGCCTGCTGTTCGCCTTCCCGAAGCGGGGCTACGCGCTCGAGCGCGACTTCAAGTGGCTCGGCAGCCACCGCTACGGCGTCATGCACCTGGGCGCGGCCGACGCGCGCGAACTGCGCGCCCGCTGCGAGGCGGCCAGCCACTGGCTCGGCTGGACGCCACCGTACGCGGAAGACTTCGCGCTGCTCGCGGGCGCGGCCTCAGCGCCGGCCAGCGAGCCGCAATTCCTCACCGTTCATTGACTTGTTACCGACGATGCCCATGATCCGAACGTCGAGCGTGATCCTGCTGCTGGCGGCGGTCCTCTTCCTGGCTGGCTGCAGCGCGATGACGGCGCAGAACCCGCCCACCGCGCTGCGGCCCGTCAACGCCGTGCCGGCCGAAGGCGGCAAGCGGCTGCTGCTGGGCGGCCACGACGTGGTGGCCTACTTCACCCAGGGCCGCCACGCGCTGGGATCGCCGCAGTTCGAGTCGACCTACGAAGGGGTGACGCTGCGCTTTGCCAGCGCCGAGCACAAGGCGCTGTTCGACGCCGAGCCGCGGCGGTACCTGCCGCAGTTCGGTGGCTACTGCTCCAACGGCATCGTCTATGGCATCCCCTGGGGCGGCGATGCCGACAGCTGGGCCATCATCGACGGCCAGCTGTACATCTTCGGTGGCCGCGCCTCGAAGGACGCCTTCATGCTCGACCCGGCTGGCAACCTCAAGCTCGCCGAGAAGTACTGGCAGGAGGAAGTGGCCGGCCGCAACAGCTTCCTGCAGCGCGCCTATCGGCTGGTGATCCGCGTGCCGCACTACCAGAGCGGCGAGGAACTCGCCCGGCGCGTGGCCGAGGCCACGGCGCGCGCGCCAGCGCAGTGATGGCGAGCCGGGCAGTGCCTACGGGCCGACGGCGGCGGATGTGGCTGCCGATCGATCGACAGTCCATCCCGCTGCCGCTGGCAGGCCTTTCGAGGGAGAGGGTCCGCGCCAGGCTGAGCGTTTTGCGGGCGATCCCGCAGCCGCTGGGAGGCCTTGCGGGCGCCGAGCTTGTCCCGCCCGCGACCGCGGCGCGCGGCCGGGCCAGCGATCTCGCGCACCAGAAAGCCCTCCGTCGACCGCGCTTCGCGCCGGGGCGCGGAATCGGACGCAGCTGACGTCCTGTCGATCGAGGAGTGTTGCCGCATGAGCCTTTTCAAGCCTTGCGCTGGCGCGATTGCGGTCGCCGCGCTGCTGGCCGCGCCCATCGTCGAGGCGTGCACCCGCGTCGTGTATCTCGGGCCGAAGGGGCGCATCCTGACTGGTCGCAGCATGGACTGGAAGCTGCCGACGACGAGCAACCTGTGGGTCCTGCCGCGCGGCATGGCGGGCGACGGCGCCGCCGGCGCCCGCTCGGCGAAGTGGTCGTCGCGCTACGGCAGTCTGGTCGTCTCCGGCTACGACATTTCCACCGCCGACGGCATGAACGAGGCCGGCCTGGTGGCCAACCTGCTCTGGGAGGTCGAGGCGACGTATCCGAAGGACGATGGCGTCACGCCGCGGCTGTCGGTGTCGGTGTTTTCGCAGTACCAGCTCGACCGCTACGCCACGATGGCGGAGGCCGTCGCCGACCTGCGGCGCAACCCGGTGCTGGTCGTCTCGGGCGCAGTGCCGGTCGGGCCGCCAGGCCGCACGGCGACGGTGCACGTGTCTCTGTCGGATGCCAGCGGCGACAGCGCGGTCATCGAGTGCATCGGTGGCCGGATGGTGATCCACCACGACCGCGCCTACCAGGTGATGACCGACGAGCCGACCTACGAGCGGCAACTGGCGATCCTGAAGTACTGGAAACAGGTCAACCCGCGCGAGTTCCTGCCGGGCACGGTGCGGTCCTCCGACCGCTTCGTCCGCGCGCACTTCTACGTCAACGCGGTGGTGCAGAGCGCCGATGCGCGCGTCGCGGCCGCGTCGGTGTT
Organism: uncultured Burkholderiaceae bacterium; assembly: GCA_937936215.1. Classification (GTDB taxonomy): domain Bacteria; phylum Pseudomonadota; class Gammaproteobacteria; order Burkholderiales; family Burkholderiaceae_F; genus JADJWR01. Next base: position 3,313 of record CALGWX010000310.1, read on the forward strand.
CAGCGTCGTGCGCCAGACCTCGGTGCCTTGGGGCATCAGCATCGCCAAGCAGCCGAACCTTTCCACCACCCGCTGGCGCGTGGTGGCCGATCTCAAGGACCGCCGCAACTACGTCGAGTCGGTGCTGTCGCCGAGCACCTTCTGGGTCGACCTGAAGAACCTTGATTTCTCGCTATGTGCACCGGTGCGCAGGCTCGATCTGGGGGAGGACATGCAGCGCATCCTGTCGGGCGAGGTCTCGGGCGCCTTCGAGCGCGCCGCGCCGTTTGCCTTCCAGACGGCGGACTGACCGCGGCGCGCCGGCGTGGCAGGCGGGGGCGCGCGCCATGGCGGGCAGCGCAGGCGGCGCTGAAACGGCGCCTATCATTCGGCGGCCTTTCGCCTCCTTTGGCCGCAAAATTCGCGGCCGCCTCTGCGCGGCCCGCCGCCGCGGCTGCCGCCCGCTTCGCATGGACATCCTGATCGCCCAGTTCGTCACCGGCCTGGCGTATGCCTCGACGCTGTTCTTGGTCGCTGCCGGGCTGACGATCATCTTCGGCGTCACGCGGGTGGTGAACTTCGCGCACGGCTCGCTGTACATGCTGGGCGCCTACCTCGCCTACACGATCACCGCGGCGCTGCCAGCGACCGTGCCCGGTTGCTTCGGCGGCCTGCTGCTGGCCGCGGCGATGGTGGCGGCGGTCGGCGTCGTCATCGAGGTGCTGGTGCTGCGCCGGATCTACGCCGCGCCGGAGATCTTCCAGCTGCTGGCGACCTTCGGCGTGGTGCTGATCGCGCAGGATCTGACGCTCTGGACCTGGAGCCCCGAGGACCTGTTTGCGCCGCGCGCGCCGGGGCTCGGCGGCGCGGTCGAGATCGCCGGCGCCTTCGTGCCGCAGTACACGCTGCTGCTGCTCGCCGCCGGGCCGCTGGTCTTCGCGCTGCTCTGGCTGCTGTTCCACCGCACGCAATGGGGCATCGAGGTGCGCGCCGCCACCAGCAATGGGCTGATGGCCGAGGCGCTGGGCGTCAACCGCCGCCTGCTCTTCACCGGCGTGTTCGCGCTCGGCGCCTTTCTCGCCGGCCTGGCCGGGGCGCTGCAGATCCCGCGCGAGTCGATCACGCTGCAGATGGACCTGACGGTGATCGTCGAGGCGTTCGTCGTCGTCGTGGTCGGCGGGCTGGGCTCGATCGCCGGCGCCTTCCTGGCGTCGCTGCTGATCGGGCTGCTGCATGCGTTCGGCGTGCTGTGGCTGCCGGAATCCGCGCTCGTGCTCGCCTTCGTGGCGATGGCGCCGGTGCTGATCGTCCGGCCGCTGGGTCTGCTCGGCCGCGCCGAGGTGCTGGCGCACACGCGGCCGACGCCGCATGCGCCGTACCAGCGCGCGGGCCGGGCGCTGAAGCTTGCCTTCGCGCTGGCGCTGGCCGCGGCCGTCAGCGCGCCGCTGTGGGCGAGCCCGTATGCGCTGGTGATCCTCACCGAGATGGCGATCCTGTCGGTGGTCGCGGCGAGCCTGCACTTCTTCATGAGCCACGGCGGCATCACCTCCTTCGGCCACGCGGCGTTCTTCGGGCTCGGCGCCTATGCGGCGGCCCTGGCGGCGAAGTTCGCCGGCATCCCCTTTACCGCCAACCTGTTCATCGGCCCGCTGGTGGCGGGGCTGGCGGCGATCTTCTGCGGCTGGTTCGTGCTGCGCGCGCAGGGCGTGTACGCGGCAATGCTGACGCTCGCCTTCGCGCAGATCCTGTGGTCCACGGCGACGCAGTGGGTGGCGGTCACCGGTGGCGACAACGGCATCCTCGGCCTGTGGCCGCCCGCGGCTGTCGCCAGCAAGGCGGCGTATTTCTGGCTGACGCTGCTGCTGGCGGTGGCGGCGCTCGCGCTGGTGCGACGCGCGGCGCTACCGCCGTTTGGCTACGCGCTGCGCGCCGTGCGCGACGCGGCGGCGCGCGCCGTGGCCAGCGGCATCGACGGCAGCCGCCTGCTGTGGGCGGCGTTCGCGGCCGGGGGACTGTTCGCGGGCCTGGCCGGCGTGCTCAACGCCTATCAGAAGGGTTCGGTGTTCCCGAACGCGCTGGCGATCGCGCAGTCCGTCGATGCGCTGGTGATGGTGCTGGCCGGCGGGCTGGCCACGCTTTCCGGGCCGATCGTCGGCGCCGTCGCCTACCACGGTCTGGCGGTGGAACTAGCGCGCGGCGCCGAGCACTGGCGCCTGATGCTGGGGCTGGCGATCGTCGTGCTGGCGATCGCCTTTCCGCAGGGCATCGCCGGCTTCGTGCGCAGCCGCTTCGAGCGGCCGGGGGCGGCGTGACCCTGCTGCGTGTGGCCGCGGTCGAGAAGCGCTTCGGCGGCGTGCGCGCGGTCGATGGCGTGAGCTTCGCGCTGGCGGCCGGCGAGTTCGCGGCGCTGATCGGCCCCAACGGCGCAGGCAAGTCGACGCTGTTCGCGCTGGTGGCGGGGCACCAGGCGCTCGACGCTGGCCGGGTCGAGTTCGCCGGCCGCGACATCGGCCGCGCGATGCCGGTCGAGCGCGCCCGCGCCGGCATCGGCCGCACGTTCCAGACCGCCGCCGCCTTTGCGTCGATGACGGTACGGCAGAACGTCCAGCTCGCGCTCGCGGCGCACGCCGGCGAACTGCGCCACGCCTGGAAGACGCTGGCCGACCGGCACGCCGAGGCCGCGCAGGCGCTGCTCGGGCAGGTTGGAATCGCGGCGCTGGCCGCGCGGCCGGCGGCCGACCTGGCCTATGCAGACCTCAAGCGGCTGGAACTGGCCATCGCGCTCGCCGGCGTGCCGCGGCTGCTGCTGATGGACGAGCCGACCGCCGGCATGGCCGCCGGCGAGCGCACGGCGCTGATGGACCTGGTGGCGTCGATCGCCGCCGACCAAGGCATCACGGTGCTGTTCACCGAGCACGGCATGGACGTCGTGTTCGGCTACGCGCGGCGGCTGCTGGTGATGTCGCGCGGCCGCCTGATCGCCGACGGCCCGCCGGCCGAGGTCCGCGCCCAGCCGGCGGTGCAGGCCGCCTATTTCGGCGAGCCATGATGGCCTCGGCCGAGGCGCCCGCCGTCGCCGCGCCCGTGCTCGCGGTGCGCGCGCTCGACGCCTTCTACGGCAAGGCGCAGGCGCTGTTCGGGGTGACGCTCGACGTCGCGCCGGGCGAGGTGGTGGCGCTGGTCGGACGCAACGGCGCCGGCAAGTCGACGTTGCTCAACAGTGTCATGGGGCTAGCGGCCGGGCGCGGCGAGATCGCGCTCGATGGCCGTCGCATCGACGCGCTGCCGGCGCACGCGCGGGCGCGCCTGGGCCTGGGCTACGTGCCGGAAGAACGCCGCATCTTTCCGGACCTGACGGTGCGCGAGAACCTGCGCGTAGGCAGTCGCGGCGGCGCCTTCGACCTCGAGGCGCTGCTGGCGCTGTTTCCCAACCTGCGCGAGATGCTCGACCGCCCCGGCGCCCAGATGAGCGGTGGCGAACAGCGGATGCTGGCGTTGGCGCGCACGCTGGCGGCGGGGCGGAGGCTGGTGCTGCTGGACGAGCCGTCGGAGGGCATCGCGCCGATCATCGTCGCGCGCCTGTCCGAGGCGGTGCGGGCAATGAAGCGGCAGGGGGTGGCGGTGCTGCTGTCGGAGCAGAACCCGCGTTTCGTGGCCGCGGTGGCCGACCGCGCCCTGCTGCTGCAGCAGGGGCGGGTGATCGGCCAGTCGCCGGTGGCAGAGCTTTCGCCGCTGTCGGAGGCGGTGCGGCGTGTCCTGGGGATCTGACGCGCGGCCGGAGCCGGCCTCGCCGCGGGGCGCGTCGGTCCACCGCCGCCGCGATTGCCCGACAATGCGGCTGTCGCCGGGCCGCGGCAAAAGCGCGGGGCGGCGTGGCGGAAGGCGGCATCGCCCGGCCGCCGCGCCAGCCCGTTGGGCAGATCGAGGAGATGCGATGGATTTCGAGTTTTCCGCCGAGGCGCAGGCCATGCAGCAGTCGCTGCGCCGCTTCATGGAGCGCGAAGTGCTGCCGGCCGACGAGGCGTGGTACCGCGTCGCCGACCGCGGCGAGCATCCGCTGGCGGTGGTCGAGCCGCTGAAGGCCAAGGCGCGCGCCGCCGGCCTGTGGAACCTGTTCCTGCCGGGCCTGCGGCCCGACGAGCCGGGCACGCGGATGTCGAACCTCGACTACGCGCCGATGGCCGAGATCATGGGCCGCATCCCGTGGTCCTCCGAGGTGTTCAACTGCAACGCGCCGGACACCGGCAACATCGAGTTGCTGCACCTGGCGGCCACCGCCGCGCAGCGCGAGCGCTGGCTGAAGCCGCTGCTGGAGGGCACGATCCGCTCCGCCTTCTCGATGACCGAGCCGGACGTCGCCTCGTCGGACGCGACCAACATCCGCACCAGCATCCGCCGCGACGGCGACTCGTACGTGATCAACGGCCGCAAGTGGTTCATCACCAATGCCGCGCACCCGAACTGCAGGCTCACCATCGTGCTCGGCGTCAGCGACGAGCGGCCCGAGGCCGACCC